>JANOCH010000135.1:0-15146 GCA_031412015.1 Chitinophagaceae bacterium | reverse complement strand
ATCCGTGAAGTGCATTCTCATACCATGGCATTACAACAATGCTATGATTTCCTGGATAAGTATAAATGGAAACTGGTGGAAACAGAGGATACTGCTTTAAGCGCCAAACATATTCAGCAGCACAAAAGCAAGCATATAGCTGCCATCGCCAGCAAACTGGCGGCTGAATTATTTAACCTGGATATGATCGCGCCGAATATTCAGACCATGAAAAATAATTACACAAGATTTTTGGTGTTGCAGCGGCAAGATCTGGTCCAACCGATAGAAGATGCTGACAAGGCATCCGTTAATTTTCATACCGATCATTCAAGAGGAAGTCTTGCCAAAGTACTTTCGAAAATAGCTGAGGGTGGAATTAACCTGAGCAAGTTGCAGAGTTTTCCCATTCCCGGCAGCGACTTCCAATATAGTTTTCACGCGGATATGGAATTTGATTCGGTCAATCAGTTTGAAAAGATCATGGAAGAAATCAAACCATTGACCGCGGAATTAAAAATTTACGGCATTTATAAAAATGGCAAGCATGCAATTTAAGTGTCACTAATAATAAATAGAACAATTCAGTTTGGTCAACAACGAATATGCAAACAAGTAAACGATTGGAAGGAATTGGGGAATATTATTTCTCGCAAAAACTACGGGAAATAGATGAGCTGAATAAAGCAGGGAAGAGCATTATTAACCTGGGGATCGGAAGCCCTGATCTACCACCACATCCGGATGTAATAAAAGTGTTACAGGATGAAGCGGTGAAGCCTACTGTGCATGCTTACCAGGGTTATAAAGGTTCTCCGGTATTGAGACAGGCTATTAAGGGGTGGTATAGAAAATGGTATCATGTTGAGCTAAATGCCGACACCGAGATATTACCGTTGATCGGTAGTAAGGAGGGCATCATGCATATCTGCATGACCTACCTTGACAAAGGAGATGAGGTGTTGGTACCTAACCCAGGGTACCCCACTTATCGAAGCGCAGTGAAACTGGCCGGTGGAAAATGCGTGGAATATAAGTTAAGAGAGAAAAATAATTACGAACCCGATTTTGATAAACTGGAAAAAAGTAAGCTGAAGAAAGTGAAACTGATGTTTGTGAATTACCCACAGATGCCGACTGGGCAAGCTCCGCTACGACAGTTGTTCGAAAAAATTGTGGCTTTTGGAAAAAAGCATAACATACTTATCATTCATGATAATCCCTACAGCTTTATTTTGAATGAAAGCCCCATGAGTTTATTAAGTATTGAAGGGGCGAAAGATGTTGTAATAGAATTGAACTCGTTAAGTAAAAGTCACAACATGGCCGGATGGAGAGTAGGAACGCTTTGTGGCGCCAAAGAAAGAATTGAAGAAGTGCTGAGGTTTAAAAGCAATATGGACAGCGGCATGTTTTTACCGGTTCAGTTGGCAGCTGCAAAAGCCTTAAGTCTTGGACGGGAATGGCACGATGAAGTAAATGATATCTACAGGAAAAGAAGAGGAAAAGTTTTTGAATTATTGGATCTGTTGAACTGTAAATATTCGACCGAACAGGTGGGCTTATTTGTATGGGCCGCGATTCCAAAGAAGTATAAAGATGGATATGAATTAAGTGATGAAATTTTATACAACAGTAATGTATTTATTACACCCGGTGGGATATTCGGTGATGCGGGTGCTAAATATATCCGGGTGAGTTTGTGCGGATCGGTGGAAAGATTTGATGAAGCGATAAGGAGAATTAAGAATGCAATGAAAGATTAAAATGGAAAGAAAAAAAATAGCCATAGTAGGCGTAGGCTTGATTGGCGGGTCATTGGCCATACAGCTACATGAAAAGAAATTATCATCACGACTGATCGGTGTCGACGCCAATGCTGCGCATGCTCAAAAAGCCGTTGAGCTGGAATTGGTAGATGAAACCTTACCGTTGGATGAGGCTATTAAACAATCAGACGTTATTGTTATGGCCATTCCGGTTGACAAACTGGTTGACCTGCTACCATCGGTGATGGATAAAATAGATCAGCAGATCGTTATCGACCTGGGGTCGACCAAACATCAATTGATTGAATCAATAAAAGATCATCCCAAAAGGGGGAGATATGTAGCCACGCATCCTATGTGGGGAACCGAGTACAGCGGTCCGCAGGCGGCGGTGCGTGGCGCCTATGAAAATAAGGCGGTTATTATTTGCAATGCCCATGAAAGCGATGCCGATGCATTGGAATGGGTAAAGGGTATGTATAAAAAGATCGGTATGCACCTGTTGGAAATGGAAGCAAAGGCACATGATCTGCATGCAGCTTACGTAAGTCATATTTCACATATCACTTCCTTTGCATTGGCGAATACAGTATTGCAAAAAGAAAAAGAAGAGAATGCCATTTTTGAATTGGCCTCTGCGGGTTTTGAAAGCACGGTGCGGTTGGCGAAGAGTAACCCGGCCATGTGGGTGCCCATCTTCATGCAAAATAAAGTAAATGTGCTGGATGTATTGACAGAGCATATCGCCCAATTGACAAAATTTAAAGAGAGTATTGAAAAAGGAGATAATGATCTATTGCAGGGATTGATTGAAGATGCGAATAAGATCAGGAGGATAATAAAGTAAAGCCTCATCCCGACCTTCTCTCGTCATTGCGAGCAAAGCGAAGCAAGAGAAGGCCACCAAGCACAGCCCTAGCTTTTCGAAGATGGGGACCGAATAAGATACCGTTTTAAAGTTGCAGACAGCGCAACAACGAATAAGCTGAATAATGAACAGAAAGATGAAGAGTGCGACGCAACGAACGATGCCCAATGAACCGAACGATGACAACCTAATAATCATAATAAAACATCTCCGTAACACCCCTTTGGGGCCGGAGGCTTAAATTTGTAGTATGCAGACAACAGAACAACCAACAAATGACACCGTGCAGCAGGCATGGGGTAAGCGGCCACTGATTATCAGCGGACCCTGCAGTGCTGAGACAGAGGCACAGGTGCTGGAAACAGCGCAACGATTAGCCGCCACAGGCAAAGTAGATATGCTAAGGGCCGGTATCTGGAAACCACGAACCAAGCCCGGTTTGTTTGAAGGCATTGGCGCCAAAGGTTTACCCTGGTTGCAACAGGCAAAAAAACTAACCGGTTTGCCTACAACGGTAGAAGTGGCAACCGGGAAACAAGTCCAGGATGCATTGACCTTTGACGTAGATGTATTATGGATCGGCGCCAGAACAACCGTAAATCCATTCAGCGTGCAGGAAGTAGCGGATGCACTGCGGGGTGTGGATGTGCCCGTGCTGATCAAAAATCCTATTAATCCTGACCTTGAATTGTGGACAGGTGCGGTAGAACGTGTAGCCAGAGCCGGTGTTAAACAGATCGGTTTGATCCATCGTGGTTTTTCTTCTTATGGCAATACGGAGTATCGCAACGCTCCGATGTGGCACCTCGCCATCGAAATGAAACGGCGTAATCCTGGTATGCCCATCATCAACGATCCCTCCCATATCTGTGGACGTCGTGATATCTTACTGGAAGTATCTCAGCGGGCTATTGACCTTGACTTTGACGGCCTGATGATCGAAAGTCATATTGATCCGGATAATGCGTGGAGCGATGCCAAGCAGCAAATAACACCGGAGCAGTTGAAGGAAATGCTGGATACTATTATCTGGAGAAAAGAAGATATCAATTCAGATGAGTTTCATGCCGCATTGGAGAAATTGCGTCAGCAGATCAACCACCTCGATGATGAGCTGATGCAGATACTCAGCCAGCGGATGAAGATCGCAGATAAGATCGGTCAATATAAAAAAGATAATAATATCACGATCCTGCAAACCAACCGCTGGAATGAAATATTGGAAAGAGCCGCAGCTAAAGGAGAAAAGATCGGGTTGAGCAAGGAATTTATCACCAAATACTTTGATGCGGTACACATGGAAAGTATCAATCATCAGAAGAAAGTGATGGATAGCTAACCACCTGTCCTCCTAAAGGGAAACTTAGATCGTGGTCGCATTTTGTTCTTGAAAATCTATTTATACAATAAGTTTATGGTGTTACCAACTTCAGTTCCCTGATTGGACTTCTGTTGCGTCGCACTCTTCAACGTTCGGTATTTCTATTGAGCAAAGCTGAACTATCATCCATAAAACCAATAACTCTTTGCCTGCAGGCGGAGATGGATTATGAAGCATATTAATTATAAGTTCTCGAATTCATCTACGGATTTTTATTTCGCTTATAGTACCAGTCATTTGAAAGCGATTGCTGATCCAAAAGCAACGATATTAATAACAGATGAAAATATTTTTAACGCCCATACTAAACGTTTCAAAGGCTGGAACTGCATTGTATTAAAGCCCGGCGAGGAATTTAAGATACAAGCGACAGTTGACTCGGTGATTGAACAGTTGATCGGATTAGAAGCGGACCGTAAAACAACCCTGGTCGGTATTGGCGGTGGGGTGATCACGGATATTACCGGTTACGTTGCTTCTGTTTATATGCGGGGACTAAGGTTTGGTTTCATTCCCACTTCTTTACTGGCCTTGGTAGATGCTTCGATCGGGGGAAAGAATGGCATTGATGTAGGTGTATATAAAAATATGGTAGGCATTATCCGTCAACCATCTTTTATCCTGCACGATATGATCTTTCTCAATACGTTGCCACAAAGGGAATGGGAAAATGGTTTTGCCGAGATCATCAAACATGCCTGTATTAAAAATGCGGCGATGTTTCGTGAACTGAAAAGCATGTCCTTGAAAAAATACCAGCATAAAAAAACAGCGATCTGTCAATTAGTACAGCGAAATGCCACGATCAAAGCCAAAGTGGTGCAGCAGGATGAGTTTGAAAAAAATGAAAGAAGACTGCTGAATTTTGGTCACACGTTAGGACATGCGTTAGAGAATCAATACGAGCTGATGCATGGACAGGCGGTTTCAATCGGCATGACCTATGCCTGTCATATTTCTGAACAGTTGACCGGATTTAAGCAAACGGAAAAAGTAGTAAAAGTATTGGAGCAATACCAACTTCCTACCTATACAACTTTTGACAAACAAAAGGCATTTGAAGTATTGAAAATGGATAAGAAGAGGGAAAGAAAGGAAATGAATTATGTATTGCTGGAGAAAATTGGAAAGGGCGTGGTGAAGAGTATTCCCTTACTTCAATTGGAAAAGATTATTAGCTCACTTTAAATAAATCCCATCCGGGTATCAACATTAATGTCAGCAACAAAATCATACAAAGCCTCCATTACTTCTTTAGGAGATGGAACTTTGAAAGGCACGATCCAGGCACCGGCTTCTAAAAGCTCCATGCAAAGGGCCTGTGCCGCCGCTTTATTGACTAATGGCACGACTACTATTTTTAACCCCGGTCATAGCAATGATGATAACGCTGCGCTGGATATTATCAAAAGACTCGGCGCTGAATTTGAGCCAGGTGAAGAAGATATAATCGTGAAAAGCCGGGGTGTGAAGCCGGTCTCCTCAGAGATCAATTGTGGAGAGTCGGGTCTTAGTATCCGAATGTTTACACCGCTGGTAGCATTGAGTAAGAAGGAAATTACTATCAATGGTACGGGCAGTTTAACCGCCAGGCCAATGGATTTTTTTGACGAAATATTGCCAATGCTGGGGGTAAAAATAAAAAGCAATCAGGGAAAATTACCTCTCGTCATACAGGGCCCGTTGCAACCGGCTAATATCGAAGTGGATGGTTCATTAAGTTCCCAATTTCTCACTGGCTTGTTAATGGGATATGCCGCGGCTGATGCGACGGATGTATCCATTAAAGTGAACAACCTGAAGAGCAAACCTTATATCGATCTCACACTGGACGTCATGAAGCAGTTCGGCATGAAGCTGCCGGAAAACAGGAATTACGAGGAATTTTATTTCGGAAATGAAACACAATATTCAACGATTAATATCAACAGCTATATTGTTGAAGGTGATTGGAGTGGTGGTGCTTTTTTATTGGTTGCCGGTGCTATTGCCGGTCCGATCATAGTAAGAGGATTGGATCTGACTTCGACACAGGCTGATAGAGCCATAGTCGATGCATTGATGGCTGCCAATGCAGGAATTGCCATAGAAGCAAAAGGGATCAAGTTAACCAGGGCGGAAATGAACGGTTTTGAATTTGATGCTACGGATTGCCCTGACCTGTTTCCGCCATTAGTAGCTTTGGCTGCTTACTGCAAAGGAGATACAACTATTAAAGGCGTTAGCCGTTTAACCCATAAGGAAAGTAACAGGGCGCTGACCTTGCAGGAAGAGTTTGGTAAGATGGGCGTCAGGATTGAATTGAAAGACGATGTGATGATCGTTCACGGTGGTAATGGAGTGAAAGGTGCCAAAGTTCATTCGAGACATGATCATCGTATAGCGATGGCCTGCGCTGTAGCAGCCTTAAAAGCTGATGGAGACACAGAAATAGAAGAGGCGGGAGCCGTTAAAAAATCCTATCCTGATTTCTATGATGATTTGGAAAAATTAGGTGCTGGTGTATCTTTAAACAATAAGATCAGTTTTCATGAATAGTTTCGGTCGCATATTCCGGGTGCATATTTTTGGTGAATCGCATGGCGAATCAGTCGGTATTGTGATCGATGGTTGTCCTGCGGGATTAGCATTATCGGAACAAGACCTGTTGCCCGACCTCGAAAGAAGAAAAGGTGGAAAGCAAAAAGGTACCACGCCCAGGCAGGAAGCCGATTATCCATTTTTCAAAAGTGGCCTGTTTAATGGGAAAACAACGGGAGCTCCGATCACTATCATTTTTGAAAACAACAATACCCGAAGCGGCGACTATGATAAGCAACGGAGCATTCCCCGCCCGGGACATGCTGATTGGGTAGCGCATCAGAAGTATGGTGGTAATGAAGACTATCGTGGTGGCGGACATTTTAGTGCAAGGTTGACAACGGGAATGGTAGCGGCGGGGGCTATTGCAAAAAAACTCCTGAACAACCTCACCCCTTACCCCTCTCCAAAGGAGTGGGGAACGAAGACCTCCGAAGTCCCGGGGTATCTTAACACCTCTATGGATAATTATCACTTTTTTAAAGATTTTGCAAGGCAGAATAGAAAAAATGCAACTGAAGCTGAAGATAAATTATGGCAGGAAGTAAGAAATAGAAATATTGGTGGGTTTAAGTTCAGAAGGCAGCATCCTATTGCCGGCTTTATTCCTGATTTTGTTTGTCTGGAGCAAAAGCTAATCGTTGAAATTGACGGAGAATATCGCAATGAACAGGAACAAAAAAAATATGATGCCGCAAGAACAGAATGGCTAAAAGAACATAATTATTCTTTTTTGCGATTCACCAACGAAGAGGTGTTAAGTCAAATACCTTTAGTTATTCAAAGGATTAATGAAGCACTTCACCATTCAAAAGCGAATTTCAAACCGTCGGAGTCTGGCTCTCCCTCTGCTTTGGAGAGGGAGTTGGAGGGTGAGATATCTATAATTGCAGCCGTAACCGAAATAGGGGGAGAGAAAGACTTAGAAAAAGGATTACAAAATGCCATTGACGCCAAAGACTCGGTGGGTGGTATAGTAGAATGTCGGGTCAATGGAATGCCGGTGGGTTTAGGTGAACCATTTTTTGATTCAGTGGAATCGCAGATCGCACATATTGCTTTTGCTATTCCAGCCGTTAAAGGGGTGGAATTCGGAAGTGGTTTCGCGGCCGCTAAAATGTTTGGGTCGCAGCATAACGATGCGATCGAGAATATGGACGGAAGAACAAGAACCAATCATGCCGGAGGAATAGTGGGCGGTATCAGCAACGGAAACGAATTAGTATTCCGTATCGCTATCAAACCGACTGCTTCTACACCCAAAAAACAAAATAGTTTGAATTGGGAAACCGGGAAGGCAGAAGATTTTTCTGTCAAAGGACGTCATGACCTTTGTGTTGCGTTACGGGCGCCGGTTATATTGGAAGCGGCAACTGCCATCGCATTAATAGACCTGGTTTTGTTGGAGCAGCAGGTAAAAAGGGTTATCATTTAAAAGAAAGGAACTAACGATTATGCCAATCATTTATCATGTTACTACCGCATCAGAATGGAAAGCCGCGCAGGAAAAGGGTTTTTATGAAACCGCTTCGTTAAAGGCAGAAGGGTTTATTCATTGCAGCGAAGACCACCAGGTGGCCGGAGTATTGGAAAGATATTTTTCAGGACAAGAACATCTTATAAAATTGGTCATCGATACCACTAAACTCACCAGTCGCTACGTACAGGAATGGTCGCCGTCAACGCAGGATACATTTCCACATATCTATGGGCCGATTAACCTGGAAGCGGTTGTCGATGTGGTGGCCATTTAAGGGCTTTTACGAGGTTTAAAAATCAATGCAAAAATGCAGAAATGATTGCTTAATTTGGCGGGCATACCGTTTATAAAGCACTATAAAAACGGCAACTACCACAGCATTTGATTTACTATGAACAGTAAAGGTTTTTTATCTCTCTTTTTTATTTCCCTTTTTTGTCTTTGCATCTTCGGAGCTTGCAACAATTCGAAACCTCCTGAAACCGCGATAGTCAACACACCGGAAGAGTTGGAGATAGAAGCCAGTGACATCATTCGTAATTCTATTGACTATGCCATAGAGAATGAAGGAAAGATCGGTGATTCGATTCAATTAAATAGTATAAAACTGGTACAGTTGATTTATGAAAACAACCAGTTTGGCACTTTATGGAGTATTAAAGAACAATGGACACCAACTGGTAATTCTTTACGGAGTTTTATCGGTGACGCTAAATTATATGGCTTATTTCCCGAGGACTATCACTTCCCGGTATTAGATTCTATCAATAAAAGATTTCAGGAGGATACCTCGGCAAAGGCTGACAGGAGAGATGCGGCGTTATGGTCAAAAGCCGATCTCATGCTGACAGATGCTTTCCTGCATATTATAAAGGATATTAAGCTCGGACGTTTGCCCAACGACAGTATCTCACAGCGAAAAGATTCGGTATTGTCGGATGAATTTTATTTGCAGCAATACCGAATGCTGCAACAGAACGGTTCATTGCGGGAAGTCTTTCAATCACTGGAACCCCGGCACCCGGGTTACCTGTCCTTGAAGGCAGCTATCAGGAAATTTCTTGACAGTGCCGATTATAAAGTATATACTATCGTTCCTCCCCGTAAGGATATAAAAAATTTCAAGGATGCGTTGAAAAAAAGATTGAATGAAGGAGGATTTATCCCTGGTGATAGCCTGGCGACGATAGACTCTGTACATCTGGCGGAAGCCGTGAAATCTTTCCAGCGAAGTAAAGGCATAGAGATAGACGGCAAAGTGGGAGAGGGCACTTTGCAGAAATTAAACACATCAGACAGGGATAAATTTGTTCGCATTGCCATTACCCTCGACCGGTACAAAATGCTTCCCGATACGATGCCTTCCCGTTATGTATGGGTCAATTTGCCCGGCTATTATATGCAATTGATCCAGGATGATTCTGTATTAATATCCTCAAAGATCGTTTGTGGTAAAGCTATCACCCGTACACCACTGCTCACCAGCGCCATCTCCAATTTGGTTACATACCCACAGTGGACGATACCGGAAAGTATCATTGTCAAAGAAATACTACCCGGTATAAAAAGAGATTCCAATTACCTTTCGAAAAAAGGCTACAGCCTGATAGATAGTAAGGGCGATGAAGTAGATCCCCGCACCGTTGACTGGTCGAAGTATAAAAAAGGAATTCCATATAAGGTAGTACAGGGTAGCGGCGATGAGAATGCATTGGGCATCCTGAAATTTAATTTTCCGAATAAATACGCCGTGTACCTGCACGACACCAACCAGCGTTACTTATTTAGCAGAACCATCCGATCATTGAGTCATGGCTGTGTACGGGTGCAGGAATGGGGAAAACTGGCATATAATATTGTTCGCTATGATAACCTGGAAAAGTATGGCGATGAACCCTCACCCATTGAAGATTCAATGACTACCTGGCTCCAACGAAAAGAAAAGCACATCATTCCCGTCCGTAACAAACTGCCGGTTTATATCCGCTATTTTACCTGCGAAGGCAGGGACGGGGAACTCCAGCTTTACGAGGATATATATGGAGAAGACAAAGTGCTCCATCAAAAATACTTCGCGGGTAAATAACAGCCTGTATTAACCTGAAAATGCCTTGTTTTAAAGCGGTAAATGTTATCCTTTTTCTGCTTCAATAACACGAATTTGAGGGTATAAATTTATTTCAGGATGTAGAACATACCCGCTATTTTTGTTCAGTTTAACAACCAAACTAGCTTGTATGAAGAAAGTTTTAGCCGTTTTCCTGGCCTTTTATTTAATTGTTCCTGCAAGTTTTGCGCAAGACGATGAAAGAAGGCCGGCAGCGATAGGTATAAGTTTTATCCTGAATGATTTTCAAACCGCGGATCGTATTCGTTCTACATCATTATCCAGTGTTTTGGATAAAAAGCAATGGTCAAAAATCAAGGAAATGGCCCCGGGTATTGCCATTTCTTACTTTAAGGGGCTAAAAAAACATATTGACTTTGCAGGTACATTGTCAGGTACGTTCGCAAGATATACATTCCCTTCCCGTCCTAATCAATCCGGCGGCGATAAATTCCTTTTGGAAGCTGATGCTTCGCTCAATTTTAAAATGGTGTCTGAAAAGTATTGGGTACAACCTTACGTGATCGCAGGATTGGGAGCACAGATGTATGGCGGTACTTACTGGGGCGCTTTTATACCGACCGGTCTTGGTTTAAAATTAAACATCTTTGACGAAGCGCATTTTTTTGTGACCTCGCAATATAGAATTCCTGTTACAAAGGAGTCAGTCGCCTATCATTTTTTTAACCAGTTTGGAATTGCCGGCAGAATAGGTGAGAAAAAAGAGCCTGTACTAAAACCATTGCCCCCTGCTCCCGAGCCTCCTGCTGATTCGGACAAAGATGGTATCCTTGATAGCCTGGACAAATGTCCTACCGTACCCGGATTACCTAAATACGACGGATGCCCTGTACCGGATACAGACAAGGATGGTATCAACGATGAAGAAGATAAATGTCCAACCCAAGCCGGTCTTGCCCGTTACCAGGGATGTCCTGTACCCGATACGGATAAAGATGGTATCAATGATGAAGAAGATAAATGTCCCACAGTATCCGGGCCCGCCAGCAACCAGGGTTGTCCTTTTGTTGATACAGATGGTGATGGTGTGATTGATGAAGAGGATAAATGTCCTACTATTCCCGGTACTAAGGAGAATAATGGATGCCCGGCTATTCCTGGTTTTGATGCCAAGAATGTGCAGTTTGTAACAGGTAGCGCCACCCTGGCCAAAGGAGCAACATTGGAATTAAATGATCTGGCGTCTTATATGAGCAAGTATCCTGACGTGAAGCTGGAGATCAATGGTCATACCGACAATGTGGGAAAAGCATTGAGCAATCAAAAATTATCAGAGAGGAGGGCGGCATCTGCCAAAGCTTACCTTGTTAAGAAAGGTGTTAGCGCCGATCGTATTACAACAAATGGTTTTGGTATGGATCAGCCCGTTGCGGAAAACAACACGCCTGCCAACCGGGCGTTGAACCGGAGAGTAGAATTCAAGATCGCACAATAGTCTTGTATGTCTTTCTACGAATAATAAAAAAGAAGCTGTCTCAAACGGGACAGCTTTTTTTATACAAAAAATTAGTTGTTTACGTCAGCCCGAATCAAAATTGCTTTGGTTGAATTGCCAGGCTTATACGTACAGGCTGGATTTTTCATACAGTTTGCGAGGTCGCAGATTGGTCCTGAAATTCCAATAAGTTAAACCAGGGAATTACTTCTTTCGGGTTTAATTATTTTTCACCGTCTTTGATATTGAAAGCCGCTACTTTTTTCTCCTGCTTTGTTTTTGGGTTTATCATTTCTTGTTTGGCGGTACCATGCGGGAAACCTTCAAAATCCTGGTCGATATGATTGTCTGGATTGTTTTGAATATCCTGTTGGTCAGACATCGGTTTATTTTTGGCGGCGGATTTTTGTTGCAGGTATTTGTGAAGTCTTCTACTTTTCATATTCTTTTTCTATACTATAGATAATTACGTGCCAGGATGGTCTGCTTAGCCAGGGCAAACTCTACGGCCGCGGCGGCATGTATCTGTGTAGTATCAAAAACAGGTGCTTTGCAGTCTTCCTGTTTGATCAAAATAGGAATTTCAGTACAACCTAATATGATACCTTCTGCACCACGGTCTACCAGTTTGTCGATGATTGTGAGGAATTTTTGTTTTGTGGCGGGTAAAAAGACCCCTTTTCCCATTTCAGTATAAATAGCGGTGTTGATCATTTCAATTTCATCTTCATCCGGTATGATCGTGGTGATACCTTGTGCCGATAATTTGTTTTTATAGAAATCAAGTTGCATGGTATACTTTGTTCCCAGCAGCGCAACGGTTCGCAATCCTTGTTTTTTTATCTGTTGTGCGGTTACTTCCGCTATATGAATCAATGGTATGGTTATGCCCTGTTGAATTTCTTCTGCAATCTTGTGCATCGTGTTAGCACCAATAAGTACACAATCAGCGCCGGCCTGTTCTAGTTTTTGGGCTGCATCGGTCATGAGCTTCGCCATTTCATCCCAACGACCTTCTTCCGTGAGTAATTTTATTTCCGCGAAATTCACTGAAAATAAAATGATCTTCCCGGCTTCCACACCCCCAAGACGTTCATTTATTTTTTCATTCAGCAAGCGATAATAATCAAGCGAAGAAAGCCAGGTGATGCCACCAATAAGACCAATCGTTTTCATGCTAACATTGTTTGAGTAAATATAGAGCAAAGAAATTATGGATACCTGGGAGAGAGGACAATCGAGTAGTGTACCATCCGATAGCTATCGGATTTGAATTTTCCGGGGTTTCACAGCTGTCTTAATATGCTACATATAAGCCACGGATACACGGATAAATATTTTCATCCGTGTATCCGTGGCATAAGCATTTTCAATCTGATAAATTACCGACAATCTGCAGTAGATGATTTACTTTAAAAATATCGTGGGATGAGTAATGGGCAGGCGAAATAACTCCTGATCCTCCTGTTGATACGGTACCGCCGGTAGGTGGTACTTGTACAGCCACGAAAGCGGTAGCGGAAACTATAATGATATTTCCGGCCGAAAATCCCTGGAACCAGGACATTGCTGCATTGGATACAGATCCATATAACTCGGAGATCATTGCCGGATTTTCTTCCCATGTGATCAAAGCAGATTTTGATAGCGGCCTGTGGGAAAACGCCCCGATCGGTATTCCTTATATAGCGGTTTGCGGCAGCCAGCCAAAGATCCCGGTGATATTTACGGACTACGGAGATGAAAGTGATGCAGGTCCTTATCCTATTCCTTTAACAGCGCCAATTGAAGGTAATGGTAATGGTGACGCCCATGTAATAGCAGTAGATATAGAAAAAGGAATGTTATATGAACTATTTAATGCTCATGTCAATGGTGGTAAATGGAATGCTTCATCCGGCGCCGTCTTCAACCTGAAGACCAATACCCTGAGAACGGATGGATAGACCTCCGCGGACGCGGCAGGGCTTCCGATTTTCCCCGGCTTAGTGCGATATGATGAAATAGTTAAAGGAGTGATCGATCATCCGATACGCTTCACGTTAAACTCTTCGCTGGTGAAACCGGCCTATATTTATCCGGCACTTCATAAAGTAAATAGCAGCGGTGGCCAATACTCTTTGCCTTTTGGCGCAAGGATACGTTTAAAAGCCGGCTTTAATATCACCGGCTACTCCGCCACCAATCAAATTATTTTAAAAGCGATGAAGAAATACGGATTGATACTGGCCGATATCGGCAGTAATATTTACGTATCCGGTGCACCCGACCAGCGGTGGAATAATGATGACCTGCGCAAACTGGGTCAATTACACGGCTCCGATTTTGAAGTGGTGAAGTTTAATAATTGATGAGCTAAATAAATTTCAGAAGAACAGCAACAGGACTTATTTTGCTGTCATGTACAGCAGGCAGGAAGCATCGCAGCTTCGCAAAAAATTCTGGACAAGCTTTGGTCAATACATGCGGCCTTTACACAAGGCCGACGGTGAACCGGTAAACTGGCTTAACTACAAAACCGGTATAAAGCACCTTTATTTCCGGATGGATGCTGACAAGGAAATGGCTACAATAGCGATCAAGATGAGTCACGCCGATCCATCAGTTCAGCGGGACTATTTTGAAAAATTCCGTTCGCTAGAAAAATTATTGCACGAAACAACCGGCGAAACCTGGCAATGGCAATTGCATTGTAGCGATGAAGATGGCAAGCTAATTAGCCGGATCGGTACTCAGGTAGAAAACGTAAATATTTTTGATGAAAAAGATTGGCCAGCCATCATATCATTTTTAAAACCACGGATGCTGGCACTAGATAGTTTCTGGACTATGGTAAAAGATAGTTTTGACTATTGAGAACTAGCCTTGTCGTTTTATGGTTGTCAATCGATTTTTCCGATCAATTCGTTAATGAATCTTTCTTAGCCGCACCATTCAGTGGCTGACCCACGGCGATGTCGCAGCGATGACCTGCCTGGCCATGGGCGGGATTTAAACCCTTTGCCAAATTACCGTCTGATGTAACAGGTGCCGTTGGTGTCGTAACAACAGGTGACGGCGTAGATACAGCCGGCTTGTTGGCCTGTGGTGCAGAATTTAATGGTTGTCCTACGGCAATATCGCATCGATGACCGGGTTTACCATGAGCAGGGTTCATTCCTGGAGCAACCGGGGTAGCGGCGGCGGGTTGAACTAATGGAGTAGTAGCAGCAGTAGGTTGAACCGGTGCATTTATTACTGGAGCATTAGGTGTTGGTAAGGTTAAGCCGGGAGCCGATCCGGTTGCAGGCAGCGCGGCACCTACAGCAATATCGCAACGATGACCGGGTTGTCCATGAGCGGGATTTAACTTAGCGCTTGCAGCAATGATCGGAGCGGCGGGCATGTTTCCTGTTGCTGGAGAGGACGAAGGGCTATTAGCTGCCGGTGGAGTAGAGAGAGCGGGCAAAGTTGGTTTTGCCGCTTCTATTCGTGCACCACTTCCTTCATTTTGCCCGCAGTAAGCAAAAAAAACGACACTAAAAAC
>JANOCH010000134.1:0-6938 GCA_031412015.1 Chitinophagaceae bacterium | reverse complement strand
TTCATCATGGCATCTGGTCTCCACATGCTTGTATTGTAAGGGGTCATAAAAAAACCCGCGCCTATTTGTGGGGGATCTAATGATTTTGCCCCTTTTGCATAGGCGTTGTAAGCATTTATTTGAGCATCATACATTTTAAATTCGGGGTTGTTCTTTTCAATCGCATTCAAAATACTGTCGATGGTAAAAGGAGAATAGTGTCCCGAACCCAAAACGGCCGACTCATAAAAATATCTCCCATTGCCATAGTGGCTTATATTATAAAAAGCATTGCCTAATAGCATAGCATTGTTGTACACATCAGTGCCGCTGGCAATATTGCTTTTCATTTCTTTCACTTTCTGCAAAAAAGCCAGCTTACTGTACTTTACCTTTTGTGTCGCCATATGATCACAATCGTGGCAATCGTTTATTCTTGCATTAAAAGGATTTCCCGCAAATACCAGCTCAGCTTCTCCACCCGCCTGTCGCATTTTTTCAATAGCCACATCGATATTATCACCATAAGCATCACGAATAGCCTGGAAGGCCCAAAGATCTTCTGTCTTCTTTTCACTCATGGATGCACAAAACTCCTCAAACGGTGTCGGGTTCTTTTTTGTCAATAAGGCTTTTAATTTTTCGATATTATTATCAACGGCATAAAAACGGGAAGTGCTTACAAAACATTCCGCTTTTACAGGGTCGTTTTGTAATTGATATTTTTTGGCCAGTTTCTTTTTTATCCAACGCTGCGCTTCAGCATACCTGAATTTTGAAACGAGTATGTCGTCAGATCGCCTGTATAACCATTGTAATTCATGAAGCAGCCTGTCTTCATCTGCAGGTTTAATTCCTTTCAACGATCCAACCTTATTCAGCAGTGTCAATAGCTTGAGTTGACTGGCGGCAAGGGAAGTATTGGGTAACTGGCTTCCTGCTTTTTTATAATACGCTTCTGCGGAATTATAATTCTCACTGAGAAAATACAAGTATCCCACAGTAGTGTTCCAAAGAAAAGGATTGGAAGTATTGCCCTTGTCGGCCACTTCTTTCAACCAGGGAAGAGCAGCTTTTATTTTTTCTTTACTATCGGTTCTGTCCACGAGCCAGGAATATTCGTTTTCGTTCTTGTTGACAAACCTGGTAAGCAACACATCCATCTTTACGCTTTTTGGATCAAGCTTATATATCTCCTGCAGGGAACGTATTTCATCTTTATAGAAAATGCCAAGCATCTGCCATAAAGTTATTCGCTCCTCGTTATTTTTACATAACGCGAGCGTTTGTTTCCAGTCCGCTTCTTCCTGTGGATGAAAACTCCAATGAGCAACCGTCTTCAATTTATCGCTTTCTGCAAATACAAGACTATAATAATAGTTGGCTTTTGCATAGTTTTTTTGTTTGTACAATGACCCGGCAGCACTGGCCATCGTCCTGTAATAAATGCTGTTCTTCGTAAACCTGTCTTTATATTTTTCAAACAATGTAACAGCAGCAGGAACATTAAAGTAAAAATTATAACGCACCATTTGAAACCAGAAGCGTTGCCTGATAAATTCATCCTTTGAATCGGTAAAGGCCTTATGCATCGCACTATACAGCCTGGCATCCGCAGTCGAAATGTCTGTTTCTTTTTTCTCATAATCCCAGTATTCATTTTCCTTTACAGCAAACGATTCGCAGTCTTTTGCATAAGCCAGGTAACGAAAAAAACTTTTGACCTTTTCGTTTTTCCCTTTACCAACAATTCCTAAACTATAGGTGGCAGGTGGCGAAATTGAATACACGTTACCCAGATCCGCCATCGCGCTGTCGATATATCCCCTGCTTGCTTTATTAATCAGAAAATCCACTTCAGTCGGGTTGGCCAGGTCACCTAAGTAGTTGCTCCATTCCTGTACATTGATATTATTAAAGCGGCTGTTATGCTCGGTATCGTAATTGATATCATAGTAAAACATCTGTGAATAGAAAAATGGTGTGTAAGCGCTATCGGCAAATGCTTCCGGGGCAAAATTAGAATCCTCCCCATCCACTAAATCGCCACCGGCACAGGCCCAGGCGATATAGCCCGCCAGGACGATCAGACCACTAACGAAAACCTTGCGAAACCGTTTGAAAAATGTTGCTTTCATAATTTATAATATTGCTGGAATCAAGGTCATAAAAAATGATCTTCCTCACAGGTTGGTAAATATTTTTAGTCAGCATCTTCGTCATCCCAATCAGATCCTTAGCGCCAATATTCTCGATTTTTATCTCGTCATTCTTCATGATATAGTAACCTCCCTTGAAAAAAGAATATTTGGCCCGAAACCGATCAGCACCAATTATTACAAAGTTGCTGTCATTTTCAAAATCTTTAACATACATTTTGTTGAGAAGGTAATGAACCTTTCCGTTACGGGCGCCGATGCCCCAAGAGAATATCGGCAAGGCGATATCAAGCCGCAAAGGATACTGTTTTAATGACGAGACGTATTTCAACGCATTTTTCTCCTCGTAAATTGAATTGGCATCGCTGGCCGAAATAGTTCCCATATTGTAAAACATCAACACGCCATGGTCCACCGGGGGAATACCGGTCCGCTGGCTATACTTTACCTGGTGTAAACGGATAGTTGCGGACAGTATCTGACCTGACAACTTTTTATAACTTCTCAAAAAAAGGAAAAAAGCATCCTTGGTTTTACCTGTCCAGTCGCAGTCAAACTGAACCTCAGATACGGTGATCTTGTTCTTTTTATTTATTTCGGTGATCAGCTGCAGGATATTTTTAACTAACGCGTAGGCTGTTATGCTGTCACCTCTTTCAAATACCCGGTTCTTAATGAATACAACCGGGATGACCGTCTTTGGAATAAGTGAAGAGGCAAAAATAATAGTAGAAACGGGTTTGGGCTGACCGCTTTCCGGATCAAGATCAACATCAAAGTACCGTATATATAATGAGTGTACATTATTTTCCTTCATCACACTATTTTCATAGTGGTTTAATCCAAACCTGGTTTTCCAGTAATAAAACGACACATCTGGTGAAGACTTAGTGCGACAAGAGGCAATGAAAAATAAGAGGGGAATTAAATAATAGGTTGCCGTTGCCTTCTGCATTTTTCGCATGCAGCAAACTTATATAGAAAAGTAACAACTCAACTCTACCAGAAAAGAAACATCCATCCTTTCTCTTCAACAGATGCAGGAAACAAATCTGATATAGATGAAGAATTCAAGGATGGATGCTAAAAGAGGATTATTAAATTCTTATTCAACAATTTCAACAGGGCCACATCCCATACCAATAAAATTAATTGTGCAACAATCTGTTTTACTGCCTGATTTGTAATAACCTAAAACGTAGCCTTCCTCATAGTCCTGGTTTACAATAAGACGATAATACGATTTGGCAGATCCCGAAGTGCCAAAGTCAAATTTTAATACCGGGGTGGTCAGACATCCCTGGCTGGGATTCACCAGGTAAGATGGAGTAAAAACTGTCCAATTCGCTCCATCAGCACTGTAGCCAGCTCCCAACACTGAAGTCCAGTCAACACAAGTTCCAAGTTGCATGCCCCAGTTGCTTAGGTCCTGTGCGGTGCCGTTGTTTCCGTTACCTGGATTGTTGTTTCTGATACTCCAAACCCATTCCCAATTTCCATTAACCTGCGTGCGGCTTTCCAGGGTTACCGTATAGGCAGAGGGATTGCAAACCTCTGGCGCTGTATTTTTTTGGCCCTGTTCTGATGCAGCCCCGGTGGTAGCGACGGATGTATTTTCTTTTGGTGCTACAAATGTGATGTCAGATGAATCACGTTGGCAGGCCGTGATGATAAGGGCCATTAGACTTACTCCGAAATAAAATTTAAATGTTTTTTTCATAGATCAGGATTTAAAATTGACAAATAGACGTTAGCAGGATATCATTAAGTAAGATCTACTAATGCATCCAACGGTATAAACCTAAAGACTAAAAGCTGAAACAAAAAGATATCGGCTACTTTTCAGAAGGAAAATAGTATAAGTTATTCGGGTAACAAGGGAAATACCTGAACCTGTGCTGATAATTTTCTACCAGGCCATTAACTGTCCGATATAGAAAGGAGGAAAAATGTACGATCAATAAAACACTTGATTTAAACGCTTCCCGAACTATAGCCTTTCCGAGGATTCGATAGCTATTGTTTGTACCATTTTTTTGGCAACCGGCTTATCATGAAGTACAGCGGGCTTCCAAACAGGCATCTTTTCAAGACGTGCGATCAGTTCATCATTTAGTTCATCATTATCCACACCACGCAAAACTTTAAAATTAACGGGAACTCCATCTTTATCTACGATGAATTCTACCTGCACATAAGCTTTTTTCATGCTTACGGGTAAGTATTCAAGCATATCCTTACCCATTTTATCAAGGTATTTCATAAAGGCATCACCGCCGCCGGGGAATTGCGGCCATTCATGTACCGCTTCTACAAGACTCGATATATTCCTGGTACGATGGGCCACCGGCGCTTTTTTGATTTTTACTTCCGTAGACAGAGAGCTTTTCCCTGGTGCACCGTTAACAATGTAGTCTCCTTTATCATTTGTCAGAATAACCGGTAGTTGTTTATAACGGTCGAAATAATCAAACGCATCTTCCAATTTTGCCGCAAATTTTTTCAATGCCGGATCATCTTTTGCCAGGTTGTCAAGATATTTGACACTTCTAGCCACATTGAACCGCACGGGAAAAATATGAACAGGAATATAATCCTGGCCCTGGTTTTTGGCATGAGCCGCCAGTATATATAATTCATCGATTTGCTGATCCATGATTGGAATACATCCTACGGTAACACAGCTGCCGTGAATATAAATAGCGCTGCCCGGCCTCAGTGAATCACTTAACAGTTTATCGGATACATTCGGATAATTAATTCCTAATGATAAATAATATTGGCTGCGTGGGTTGAATTCATTGATATGATAAAATCCTTCCGGCACCTGGTAGTCGCCCTCCAGCCTTTTAGGTCCCAGGGTTCCGGCCAATGCGCATACTTTATAAGTCTTAAATAACTTGAACTGATCTTTGATATCGTTTTTCACCCACACTTCCAATTGGCTGTCGTACTTAAAGGAACGGACATAAATATAATTGGCCGGCCATTTTAATTTCTTTTCCTCGAATTGTTTTTGCAGGGTATCTTCCTTTCGGCGAAATGATTCGTCAGGCCTTGGAAAGGTTTTTTGGTAGTCGATAAAAGACGAAAAGGAAGTCCCTATCTTATAGGAAGTCTGGGCTAATGTAGTCACCACTAAACTCAGAATGAAAAATATGGATACAAATAGGCTTTTCATGCTCAATTTCTCTTGCTTTAACGTACTGTCAATTTGTTTTATTTCCTTGTGGGTGGGTTATGTGTAAAGATAACGCCTCCAAAGAAAAATGAGAAACAGGAGTTAGCAACAACTGTGGAAAAACTTTAACAAGTCCGTACTTCCCTTTCACCATGGGATCTAAGCCCAGGTAATTTGACGTAGTATTTACAGATTTCCTCTCGCTTCCTGCTCTCTTTCAATGGCTTCGAAGAGCGCCTTGAAATTTCCCTTTCCAAAGCTTTTGGCGCCTTTTCGCTGTATGATCTCGAAAAAAAGCGTGGGTCTGTCCTCCACCGGTTTGGAAAACAACTGCAGCAAGTACCCTTCGTTATCACGGTCTACCAAAATTCCGAGTTCCTTCAACGGCTCGAGGTCCTCATCGATCTTCCCTACCCGTGTCAGCAGATCGTCATAATAGGTCGTTGGCACTTTCAGAAACTCCACACCCCGGCTCATCAGGTCCTTTACTGTTGCCACTATATCATTGGTAGCCAGTGCCACATGCTGTACACCCTCTCCTTTATAAAACTCGAGATATTCTTCCACCTGTGATTTCTTCTTGCCTTCGGCCGGTTCATTGATAGGGAATTTGACAAATCCGTTTCCACTGCTCATTACCTTGCTCATCAGGGCGGAGTATTCGGTGGAAATATCCTCATCATCAAAGGTCAGTATATTCTTAAACCCCATTATCTCCTCATAAAACTTCACCCAGGGATTCATGCCATTCCAATCCACATTACCCACACAATGGTCTACATATAATAAACCGGTATCAGGTGTTTTAAAATGAGGAAGATCCCATGCCTTAAAGCCCGGCATGAAAGCTCCTTTGTAATTCCTACGTTCAATAAACAGGTGTATCGTATCGCCGTAAGTATGTATTCCACTAATCACTACTTCGCCATCCTCATCTTTTAATCGCTGCGGTTCCAAATAGCTTTTCGCTCCCCTTTTAGTAGTTTCCTCCCAGGCCCTGCTTGCATCGTTAACTCTCAACGATATGGCTTTGACGCCATCACCATGTTTGTAAACATGATCGGCTATAGGGTTATCGGTGCGAAGGGCTGTGGTCAGTAAAAAGGTCAGCTTATGTTGTCTGACAGCATAACTGGCCCTGTCTTTTATACCAGTTTCCGGACCGGCATAGGCCAGGGGCTGGAAGCCAAAAGCAGACATATAATAATGTGCCGCCTGCTTCGCATTGCCAACATAAAATTCTACGTAATCTGTTCCTTCAAGCGGAAGAAAATCGGTTAGTGACGTTGTGCTTTTATCAGTGAGGGTTTTTGCTGACATGATTTTGAAATTATCAAATTGAACGAATAAAATAATACACACAATCTCAATGGGGGTACTTACCGAAATGAAATTGCCTTTATCAAAATCAAATAGTATCCATCGCCAATGTCTCCATCAGCAAGTTGAAATTATTGCGTTGGTCCGGGAAGAGTTTGTATGGAAAGTCTGGACGCATGACGAACAAAGATAAAAAATAAGCGGTCATTCTTTCATATATCTGTAATTAAATACAGGGCAAACAGATTGGCATAATTGAAACCCATTAATGAATGATATTTTTAGCACACGGATGACAC
>JANOCH010000133.1:0-2505 GCA_031412015.1 Chitinophagaceae bacterium | reverse complement strand
AACTGGAAGATTTTGCCAGAACCTTTGCAGTGGTATACAATGCAAACTAATAACTATATAGATTAAAGAGATAATTCCTAAGCAATAAAACACAAGTCCTTTCTCAAAGGACTTTTTTATTTTTGAGTATGACCTTAGAACAATTCCGGGAAACCATCGCCGCATCGTCCCCGCCTTCATCTGTGTCCGATCACTTGAAAGCACTCTGCATGATGCAAAAGATGATTGGGGACAATCACACAATATTATACAGGATATAGAAGATGCTGATGCCGCATGGATACATGCTTATCTGCATCGCAAGGAGGGTGATCTTGGAAATGCAGACTATTGGTACAGACGGGCCGGTAAAAAAAGACCAGCTGTTTCCCTGGAACAGGAGTGGGAAAATATTGTTGCTACCTTGATTGAAAATTGATCGTAACCATTTACTATAAATACTGATTCATCTGAAGTATCAAATCAGGGTCAGGACAATCCCGGAGCCATATTTCTTTCTCTGAAAATTTACAAACGCCGGGATAATCACCTTTCCAACCCTGTAGATCGGCAATAATCTGAAAATGCAAATGAGGCGGCCACTGACCATTTTCAGAAGGAATTCCAAACTCTGCAAATATGTCTCCTTTACTAATACACTGGCCTTCCTGTAAATTCTTTATCGAGTTTAGACTCAGGTGTCCGTACAAGGTGTAAAATGAAACATCACCCAGTTGATGAGCGAGAATAATAGTAGCACCATAATCGCCAAAGGCATCATTGAAAGCATAACTATTGACGATCCCATTTAACGGTGCCATTACAGCTGTATGTGGTTTGCCCCATATATCTGTCCCCAGATGAAGTCGCCGCGGTTCGGCCCCATCTAATCCAATAGCTAACGGATATCCCCCGCCGGTTGGCGGAGAGACTTGTGAAAATCCGAATAATTTGCTTCGGCTGTAAACCGTCCGATGCTCCCCGTAACCACCCATACCATATCGGGCACCGGCATGACTAAGTTGCTGAGTGATGTACTGTGTAAATGATCTGGTGTCTTGTAAAATAGTGTTTGTTAACTCATGGTTGGCCGCCGTAAAATCAAGTGCCAGCAACTTATCTTTTCCTGGTAAAAAAGGAACCACCGGGTGAAAAAGATCGGCGTTTTCCCGCAGTAAAATGGCTAATGGTGTTATTTCCATAAAAATGAGTGTAAAGATAAAATCTTGCCGATGGATTGTCGTAGAAACACAACTGATTGTTAAAGAGTTCTATCCTCCGGGTTAATGACCAAATTTGTTTCCGGATCGCAAAATAATATCCCATAAAAACTGTTTATAGGAGAGACTAATCAAAGTATATTCCATTGAAAACTATAAGCTCCATTACTACTGTTTTTCTGCTTCTTTTTACGGGATTTTCATCCATTCAAGCACAAATGATCACCGGCGTGTGGAAAGGAAAGATCAACCGGCAGAAGGTGGAAGTGAAGATCATTCAAAATGGTGACAACCTTACCGGCACTTCCTACTACTATGAATCCAACGGCATTTACCGTCGCTATAGTATCAAAGGGTATTTTGATCCCGGTACCAATGAGGCTGTTTGGTGGGATGATGAATTGCTGGAAGAAAAAACAGGACGACTTTCTACCCCGGGAAAAGTTCCTTTATTATCAAGAGCTGATTTTAATTGCCCCGGTGGCGCAAAGATGATGTTAGATGGCAAAGCTTCTAAAGTGGATGACGAAAATCAAAAAGCCGGTGATGTAGATCTCGACAAAACAGATGAATCAAATTTCCCCGATGAATGGGATTTTGTTATAGAAAATTATACTACCGGCGCTAATGATCCTGACGTCATTGATAGCATTGGCGCCCTGTCTTCCACAAAACCTGTAACTGAAGAGCCGGTTCAAACAATTGCAGACGAAAAACCGGTGACGAATGTGAATCCGTTAGGTGGTACACCTGTTGAACCACCCATTCAAAAAGTGGAGGAAGCCCCCTCTAAATCTCCTCCGCCAGCCGGCGGAGAGACTTCGAAGACTCTAACAATTGAAGAAAAATTTACCACACGGAAAAAAGTATTCAATACTGAGATTCCGGTCTCCGGAGATTCCATTGAATTGCGTTTTTATGATAACGCACAGATTGATGGCGATTCGATTTCTCTTTTCCTGAATGATAAACTCATCTTTGAACATATCCGGCTTACTGAAAAAGCTTATACGGTAAAATTGCCGGTCAATGCATTGAGTCCTTCGAATGAACTGATCATGGTAGCGGAGAATCTTGGCTCCATTCCTCCTAATACATCTTACATGGTGGCACTGGTGGAAGAAAAACGTTATGAAGCAAGATTGGAAAGTACCGAAGGCAGCAGTGCTATGATAAGATTGGTCCGGAAATAAATTATTTCCTAAAAAGAAAGTGTAGCCAATACCGCAAAATGATCGGAGGCAAAAAGCCCTTCCCATGTTTGTGAAATAGTAGCATGCTTATGCACCTTCCATTTCCCTTTCAA
>JANOCH010000132.1:0-3786 GCA_031412015.1 Chitinophagaceae bacterium | reverse complement strand
GCCCTGCAGGCATTCAGCTTTGGTAAAAAATTTTTGCTCGCGGCTGATCCGGCGACGGGGTGACTGGAGAAAAAAGCGATCACCATATTCGCTGAACGATTAATGTAAATGACCTGCCCGTGAATACCAAGGGCGCAGTATTCACCTTTTGTTTCATCCAGTATCCACCAGAAATTTTTATAGGCCACCCAGGGCAAGCCCGCTTTAATATACACATCGTTCCGGCTATAGCGTTCTTTATCTGCCACGGTTAGTTTTAATGTTTCATCGATCCAGTTGGAGGGCACCAATTGCTTTCCATCAATTTTTCCGCGGTTAAGAATAAACGTCCCGAACAATGCTGCATCCCGTAAAGTAGAATTCATTCCACCGGTAGCCATCGCCGTGTAACTCTGGTCGGCCGTAATATATGCATCATGTTCGGCGCCAAGTTTCGACCAGATATTCTCCTGTATAAATTCATTGTACGTTTTACCTGTGATACGGGATATGATCCAGCTAATGACATCTACATTGGACGAGTTGTATTCAAATTTATAACCGGGCTGCAGGTCATTATTGGGAATAGCTTTCTTTGTTAAAAAATCATAAGTGCCCAGCACGGTTTCCTTTTGGGGATCCGCCTCTCCGCCAGGCACGTAAAAGAAATGACTGGCCCTGCCATAATACTTATAGAAAAATCCGGCGGTATCGGTATAACTTTCCGCATACCCCAATGCCGTTGACATATTGAGTATATCCTGAATCGTAGTTCTTTCCCACGGGCTGCCTTTCAATTCCGGAACATATTTGACAGGTGAAGCAGATAGATCTATTTTGTTTTGCGTCACCAAAATACCCAGCGCAGTACTGGTGAGTGATTTGGTCATTGAGTACCATATATGCTGGTAATCCCTGCCAAGCCCGTTCCAGTAATTTTCGTAAAGGATATTATTATTCTGAATAATGATCACGCCGTCTGTCTCATTGTTCTTAAAGACTGATTCAACAGTTTCTGTTTTATTTCCGGCGATGGTAATGGTGGTGTTCCCAATTCTATTTTTAGCTTCCTTAAAAACATGCACCGCGCCACCTCGTGGAATCATCAGTACATGCATGGGTGCACCCATATTCCGAAAACTCCATTTATTGAAAGGATAGTCGCGGTAGTTTTGAAAACTTACCTGGCTTTCACGGGAAGGAGGAAAGCCGTTCATTGGTTTTAAAATGGAATCAACTTGTTGCGCCAGCAAGGATTGCATGCCGCAGATGCAAAAGAAGAGAAAGGCATTTTTTTTCATGTGCCAATTTTTATTTTCATGATAAAGCGACTACTGCAATGGGCGTAAAATCTTTTCACTACTCGATTTTCTTAATTTCTCTTTTAATACCATATCCAATAAACCAGGTTTTTTTGATGGTACTCTTTTCATCCATTTCAAATTCCACCTGCCTGTCTGTACCATCGCTGTAGAAGAATTTGTTGACAGATTCAGGTATCAATTCCACCGACTGTCCATTTGTCATCACCCAAAACAATTTTTCCCCCTTTCTTTCCAACTTCATTTTTGATTCGCCCTGGTAACTGCCCGTAAACTTGTCAATGGCAACGGAATCCATGGCTATCCTGGTATGCTCGTAGGGCATCACAACGGACTTTTGTACTAAAATGGTTTCAAGCGTTGAAGCCAATGCAGGAGAATTAGAGTTGTTGTTTGATAAGATAATGATCGTTCTGTCCTCGTCAATATTCCTTGTAAGAAAAGTGGTATACCCCGGCCAACCCCCTGAATGTGAAATAGTAGTTCCCGTGTCTTTTTTTGTAATAAAAACACCATACCCGTAATATATTTTATTGGCAGTATCCGCCAATTCCTGCCCCTTCAGCATTTCAGCCTGCACAGCCTCATTCAGTAACCTGTGATTTTTTAAGGCCCTGTCCCATTTCAATAAATCGCCTGTGGTAGAATTCACTACACCATCACCCTGTATGCCATCGAGGTAAATAACAAAATTTGCATCCGGGTCAGTGTCGGGAAGAATATATTTTTTCAGGGAATCGCTGTAACCATATCCATACGCATAATTGACAATAGTGTCTTTTAATGACCGGCGGGTATTGTATATTCTTGAATGAGCCATCCCCAATGGTGTAAAAATATTTTCCGCAAGAAAATGCTGAAAAGTTTGCCCTGACTGTTTTTCTACAATGGAAGCCAGCAGGGCAAATGCGGTATTACTGTATTCCCATTTCGTGCCCGGCAAAAAATTAGCAGGCAATTTTTCAGTAGCCAGGAAGGCTATCATATCCCTATTAAACGCAATCTTACGGTGGTCCCATTTTTTATTCATGGCTGCTTCATAATCGGGCAGGCCCGAAGTATGTGTAAGCATTTGCCGGATAGTTATGTTTGAGTAAGGCAGTTCAGGAAAATACTGCCGGAGTGAATCAGTGAGTTTTAATTTCCCTTTTTCCATCAGCATTAAAATAGCCATAGCTGTAAACTGTTTGCTAACAGAAGCCAGTTCAAATACCGATGAATCATTGAGCATCCGCTCTGTATCAAAATCTGCAAAGCCAAATGATTTTTGATAAATGATCTTGCCTTTTTCAGCAACCAGCACATTGCCATTGAATCTGAAATATTTTGCCTGGCCTGAAAGGTATTCATCTGTCTGACCAGAAGGCTTATGGTCCTCATTGCAGGAAATATAAAATAGCAGTAGAAGCAGAAATATATTTTTCATTTATTGATTTTAACCAATGAACTTACTTTTTATATTTTCCATATACCGCCTGGCCAGGAAACACATTCGTAACCGTTTTACCGTTTTTCAAAACAAAAGTTCCATTCACCATTACATACTCAATACCGGCTGAAAACTCCAGCCCTTTTTCAAATGTGGCTTTATCAATAATGGTGTTAGGATTAAAGATGGTAATGTCTGCATCGGCGCCAATTTGTATCCTTCCTTTAAAGCGCATCATCGGAGCAATGCCTTCTAACCTTTTTGCCGGCAGTAGCGTCATTTTTTCAATAGCTGTATTTAAATCAATTACTTTATCTTCTCTTACATATTTGCCGAGTACTCTTGAAAACGTTCCGGCAGTTCGGGGATGAGCCAACTTTGCATAGGTCATTCCATCAGATGCAATCATAACACCAGGTGCTGCAATGCCGGTTTTAATCCATTCGGGTCTCATCACGTGTAATATCACCACACCGCCTTCTTTACGGTATTTTTCAAAACTTTCTTTGGTGAGCCGTTCGCCGGTAGCTACCCACTGAAGGTCGTTATAGCTAATGCCAAGTCTTTGTTGCCAACCTTCATCAAACATGGCACTTTGCAGCAAAGTGGAACCAGCCGTGTAGGGATACAATTCGGTGCTGATATCAAAGCCTCTTTTACTGGCGGTATTTACCATGTCAAGCGACAAGGCAATATTGCCTAATGACATGCTGTTGATATGAACAATGTGCAGCGGCGCACCGGTGAGTACTGCAACGGCGATAGTTTCTTGTATAGAAATTATATCGGGCTGCCGCACATGCGAAAACACAAGGGCTTGCATCTCTCCCGCCAGTTTATATACCTGGAACATTTCATGGGGATTTGTTTTGGGCAAATAACCAATGGGTGCGCCTATACCAATGCCGCCATCGGCCAGCGATGCTTTGATGTTTGCAAGGGTTTGATTTATTTCAGCAGGTGAAATAGTTTCATTGGCAGCCCGTAAAATAGTGTTGGTCATTGTTTCAATGGATGCTTCACCTTTCAATGTAGTTTGGAGTAAACTGTCCACGC
>JANOCH010000131.1:0-8337 GCA_031412015.1 Chitinophagaceae bacterium | reverse complement strand
CGCAGGCGATGCGCCTGACATCGCGAATACTTCACCTTTATAATATTCATGCTTTGTTTCCGCCGCCCTTTCCATTTCCAGGTATTGTTCCGGGGAAACATAATTATACTTCGGCGCTGGTTCTTTTACTTCATTTTCCATATTAAAATTATAATCCTGTATTTCTATAAAGGTCGTCCAAAGAAATTGTCAACTGAATTGTTTCGATCGTGACTTTTGCATCCGCCCCGGTAATATCTTCAAAACGCCAGGCGCCATCCGCTTGCCTGCGAACCACCTGCACAAATCGTTTTTGTGAATCAATCATGATATATTCGTTGAGCGTGGGAATATTTTTATAATACAGAAGTTTATATCCTGTGTCATTTTTTTGAGTTGAGCGGGAAAGTATTTCAAAAATAACAGATGGATTAAGCAATGTATCAAACTGATCATCTTCCAATAAAGGCTCCCCACAAACAATTGAGGCATCAGGATACAAGTAAGTATCCCGGTTTGGAGTGGCTACCCGCATTTCAGAGGGAATGATCTGGCACTCTTTATTTTCAAGCCAACTCCCTGCTTTTGCATATAAATTGGCAGCCACCTGGTTGTGTTTTAGCCTTGCGCCGCTCATCGCTACGACATAACCGTCATAGTACTCATGTTTCTCGTCCGCCGTCCTTTCCATGGCGAGGTATTCGTCCGGGGAAACATAATTATACTTCGGCGCCGGTTCTTTAACTTCATTTTCCATATTTCAAATTTAAATCTTTTTAGCTTTAGTATAAATCGTGAATTGACATGAAGAAATCGTTTTTTGTTGCCGGTTGCCTGTTACTTGTTACAGGTTCGTGGGCGCAGACTGTTAATCAGAAATTGCAGAACGCCTTTCAGCAATTTGAAAGGGATGCACAATTGAAACATGCCATTAGTTCACTGTTTGTTATAGATGCAAAGACAGGTAAAGTGGTTTTTGATAAAAATTCACAGATTGGTTTGGCGCCGGCTTCTACACTAAAGGTTATTACGAGTGTGACTGCTTTTGAGTTGCTGGGAAAAGGGTTTAGATATGAGACTGAATTCTCAATTTCAGACAGTCTGCTCTATATAACAGGATCTGGAGATCCGACTTTTGGAAGTTCGAGATTTGACAATACCAGAGAAGACTATGTAGTAAAAAAAGCAACGGACGAATTAAAGGCAAAAGGGATTAAAAGCCTGGATCGAATGGTAGTTATTTACGAGGGAAAATTCAGCTCAAATAGTATTCCCAACGGGTGGATATGGGAAGACATAGGGAATTATTATGGTGCAGGTACAAAAGGTTTCAATTGGCGTGAGAACCAATTTGATATTACCCTGAAGTCCGGGGATAAGATTGGGGACACTGTTGAGATTATAAAGACAAATCCTGAGGTCCATGGATTCGCCTATTATTCAGAACTAAAATCAGCAGAAAAAAATAGCGGAGACAATGCTTATATATATTATTCGATGAACGGTAATAGTGGAATTGTCCGGGGTACAATACCTGTTGGTGAAAAAAGTTTTACAATTTCAGGATCACTTCCAACTCCTGGCAGAACGTTCTTAGACTATTTTATAAACTATTTGGAGAAGCAAAAGATGGTTAAGGAATATATGAAATACAGGGTAGGAGTATATAGGGTCGGCAATCCGTATCACGATAGTTTAATAAAAAAGAGTAAGAAAATATATACCCACTATTCTCCTGCTCTCGACTCCGTCATTTACTGGTTCAACAAAAAAAGCATCAACCTTTATGGCGAAGCATTAATAAAAACCTTTGCGTACGAGAAAAATGGTTTTGGCTCCACAGATAGTGGTGTGGCTATTGTAAAAGATTTCTGGAAAAAAAAAGGCCTTGACGAAGATGAACTAAACATCAGCGATGGCTCAGGTCTTTCACCCCAAAACCGGGTCACCACGCATGCACAGGTGGAGATTTTAAAATATGCGAAGAACAGGAGTTGGTTTGCTTATTTCTATAAATCCTTACCAGAATACAATGGCATGATCATGAAAAGCGGCACCATCAAAGATGTAAAAGGTTTTTGCGGTTATCATAAGGCAAAAGATGGCAAGGAATATATCTTTTCTTTCCTTGTTAATAATTATAACGGGTCATCAGCCGGGCTGGTCAATAAGATGTACAGGGTGCTGGATGTATTAAAGTAACAGAAATAAAAATGGAAGAGTGGCGGGGTTTGACCCCGCAATTGCATTATTTTGTCCCGATAATTCCATTTATATGAGATCGGTCATTATCGCTTCTTTAATTTTATTTGCCGTTGCAGGTTGTAAGGAACCAAAGAAAGATTCTCCCGTGGAGGAGAAAAAGGAACTGGCTGTTTTCTTTGATCAGTATTACGAAGAATATTTAAAACTATTCCCCGTCAGCGCCACGGCCATCGGTGACAACCGTTACAATGATCAGTTACCGGTTACTTTTACGGATAGTTATAACAGGAAAGTTAAAGAGTTCTATACCCGCTATCTTGATGAGATCCAAAAATATAACAGGGATGACTTGAGTGAAAAAGACAGGATAAACTATGATGTGTTTGTGTATGAAACGAAAATCAACCTTGAATCCCTGGAGTTCCCGGACAATTACATTCCCTGTAACCAGTTTTATGCATTGCCGCTTTATATGGGCCAGTGGGGAAGCGGCAGCGGTAACCAACCATTTAAAACGGTAAAAGATTACGATGACTGGCTAAAAAGAGCCTCCGGTTTTAGCGCATGGGCCGATAGCGCCATCCAATATTTTCAAAAAGGATTTAATGCGCAGTATGTTTTGCCCAAATCGATCGTAGTCAAAATGATCCCGCAAATGCAGGCGATGGTAACGAGAGATGTACAAAAAAGTATTTTTTATACGCCTATCACAAATATGCCGGACTCTTTCAGCAGCGGAGATAAGAAGCGATTGGCCGACGAATTTGTAAAATTGATCAAAGAGAAATTGGAGCCGGCCTATAAAAAGCTGGGAGATTTTTTACAAAAAACTTATTTAATAAAAGCGAGGACGAGTTCAGGGGTTGACGCTTTGCCCGGGGGAACTGATTACTATACTTTTTTGGTAAAACAACAAACAACTACCGATAAAACACCTGAAGAGATATACCAGACAGGTCTGAAGGAAGTGGCGAGAATAAAAGGGTTGATGGATAGCTTAAAGAACGCTACCGGTTTCAAAGGCAACCTGCCTGCTTTTTTTGAGTACATGAAAACGGACAAGAAATTTACGCCTTATAAAACACCTAAAGAGGTACTGGATGCTTATGAAAAAATTCATCAGTCCATGTTGCCTCACATAAAGACTATGTTTAACCGTGTGCCAAAGACTTCTTTCGAAATACGCCAGACCGAGGCCTTCAGGGCTGAAAGCGCCAGTGCGGAATATTTTGCGGGTTCTCCTGATGGAACAAGACCGGGTGTTTTTTACGTGCCTATTTTAGATGCCACCACGTTTAATACTACCGGTGGAATGGAATCACTTTTCCTTCATGAAGCGATACCTGGCCATCATTACCAGATATCCCTGCAGCAGGAAGATACTTTGCTTCCAAAATTTATGCGTTATGGGGGCAACAATGCCTATGTCGAAGGATGGGCACTGTATTGCGAATCGCTGGGTAAGGAGTTGGGTTTGTATACTGACCCTTATCAATACATGGGCGCTTTGGGCGATGAAATGCACCGGGCTATACGCCTGGTAGTTGATGTCGCTATTCATACAAAGGGCATGAGCCGGGAAGAAGCCATCAAGTATATGATGAATAACGAGGCCATCAGTGAACAAGGCGCTACGGCGGAAGTTGAACGATACATGGTGATACCGGGACAAGCTTTAGGTTATAAGATCGGCGCTCTGAAAATTAGAGAGCTTCGTGAAAAATACCAGAAACAATTAGGAGCAAAGTTCAACCTTGCCGCATTTCATGATGAAGTTTTAAAAGACGGAGCATTACCTTTGAATGTGCTGGAGGCAAAGTTGAATACCTGGGCGGATAGCATTAAATAACAGAACCATCAACCATAATTTGTATGAGCGAACAAAATCTAAAGAATCACGGTCGTTATATCCCGCTGTGGCATTTTATTGTACCCATAATTATGTTGTCTACCCTGACCGGTAGCATAATCAATCTGGTTCGGTCGGATGAACACACTCACTATTCCGCGGCATTGATAGTGGTCATCGCTGTTTTATTCTGTATATTTTATGGGTACACCCGTTGGTTTCCTTTGCGGGCACAGGACAGGGCCATCCGCGCGGAGGAAAATTTTCGTCATTTTGTATTAACCGGTAAGCCGCTCGATAGCCGTCTTCGTTTAGGACAGATCATCGCCCTTCGTTTTGCAAGCGATGAAGAAATGCCTGTACTGGCAAAGAGAGCGGTGGAAGAAAATCTATCATCAAAAGATATTAAACGGGCCGTTAAAACCTGGAAGCCTGATCATCACCGGTTATGATCAAAACCCGAAATGGCTGAAATAGGACATATCCATATTTATTATCCAGGGAGCAGCAAGGGCTGCCAACCAGATCAGGAAAATAAATATCTTTCCGGCTATCGATAGATCCTGAATAATATGACGATGCAGTAAGCTCTGAATGGTAGTCATGACTTTTTCCTCCCGGTGACTATATTCAAACGGAGGAGATTTGGGAATGTCTTTAAAGGCCGAATGTTCCTCAATTAAAATATTCCGCATTTTCCAGTAGTCCTCATCGGGCAGATCCTCATAGGAAGTATCTGCATTGATCCCTTCCTGTTCAATACGTTTTTCCGTTAGGTCCAATTTACGATCGGGTCTCAACCGTAAGAGCATCATAGCGGGGAATATTAACAGTATATAGAAATTCAACTTCCATGCCGCCCAACACATTAATGCCGCCGAAAGAAATATAAAGACTTTACTCAGTATGCTTTCTTCATCTAAGAAAACACGGTTCAGCAATTGACCGCCGTCCAATGGATAAATAGGCAAAAGATTAATCAGGTTCAATAAGATCAGCAACAAAGCGATCTTTGATAACGAGATATCAAAAGGATAATACCCATCAATGCTGTTATTATCGACCAGGTTAAATATAACACCGAGTATGATTCCGGGTAAAGGTCCTGCCAATAAAATGATGGCAGATTGTTGTTGTGATACTTCTCTTTTCGTGCCTGATACATAAGCTCCCAGCAGGGGAATGAAAAAAATGCCCAACTCACTGTATCGGTAATATTTCATGGCAAGAAAATGCCCCAGTTCATGAACAATTACGATCGCTGTAATAAGGAGCAGCATTTTATAGCTGGGGAAAATATAGTAACCTAAAATAAGGTACAGGGCCAAACTGGTAAAGGAGCGAAGCCATACATTAGTAGCCTGTTCCGGCTTTTGGAATTTAGGCGGATAAATAAATGCTGGTTCCCGGGAAACAACATTTTCTCCGTTATCAGGTTGGTAAATAGGTTCCGGAAAATTCTCCATTGGCTAAAATTAGATAAAATAGGGCTGAATTTTTTGCAGCAATTGTTCGGGCATGGTTGTGCGTTTCATGGTCTTTGACTCCATAAAATACAAAATAATTTTAGCCGTAGCGAGTAATTCTCCTTTTTCATTTAATACTTCGTGATGAAACTCAATTTTGTGGTGAACCGGCAATTCTTTGAGTATCATTTTTATGGTTAGCAGGTCATCATATAAGGCGGGCCGGAGATAGCGGCATTGTACTTCAATCACCGGCATAATGATACCCATTTTTTCCATATCCGCATAGGTAAACCCCAAATAACGGATGGATTCTGCCCTGGCCGTTTCAAAATAAGGAAAGTAATTGCTATGATAAACTACACCCATCTGGTCTGTTTCAGCATAGCGGACTCGCAATTGAGTTTGGGTGGTAAACATTATATGGATTTAGTAATAAGTATTGAATAACTACTTCCCGATGAACTTATCAACGCTGATCTTACCGGGGCCGGTAAATAACAGGGCAAGATAACCAAGAAGGAATAATGTGGCCTTCTCGCCGGAGTCAAAAAAATCCATCTTATGGACATAAAACAGCGCCACACCCATCGAGATGATCAACGGGATGCAGGCAAACCGGGTAAAAAATCCCAATAAGATGAACACGCCACAAAAGAATTCGGCAAAGATCGCCAGTGCCATAGATGTGGGATGGCCGATATGAAATGGGTCTGCGAAAGTGGATGACTTAGCGGCAAAACTTATCAGTTTGCTATAACCATGAGGGATCACCAAACCACCCAACGCAAGGCGTAAAACCAAGGTGGCGAAAGCGATTCCATTATCCGAATATTTGATGCTGAATAGTTTTTTCATTGGTGTCGATCTTTTAAAGTGCAATAATACTGAAACAATTTTTAATTGTTTTTAACAATGAGGCACGAACAAAATGTTAAACATGCGATAAGAATAGACTTATCCACACCTGTTTGGAATGATTGTTGGCTACACACTGAAATAATTTGAATATTGCATCGTTAATCCAGCAACGGTTTAAAGGACATCCCGCATGAAGCAATCATTTTTCGTGTTATTAGCTACGCTATGCAGTGGCTTTGTGTTTTCACAACAAACTGCATTTTACTCAGACCCATTTACAAAATTTAAGGAAGCCAAAGACTATTTTCAAAAAGAACAATACGGATTGGCTTATCCTTTATTGAAAGAATTGAAGCAATCTGTTCGGGAAACAGATAAAGCCAATAATCCTGTCACCGTGCAGGAGATCGACTACTACACCATTGCCTGTGCACTGAAACAGGGAGAAGAAACCGCGGAAGAACAGGCTGTTGACTACATCGACCTGGAGAAGAATACAGCCAGGGTTCAGATGATGAACTTTCAATTGGCGGAGTATTATTTTAAGCGGCAGGAATTTCACGATGCTATTGAACATTATGAGCAGGCCAATATCGCCAACCTTAGTAATAAAGAGATAGCCGAGATGAAATTTCACCAGGGCTATTCCTATTTTACCTTGCAGCAATTTGCAAAAGCCAAGCCCCTGTTCAATACGATTCGTACCATGAAGGACGATCCGAATTACCTTGATGCGAATTATTATTATGGCTTTCTTGCATTTCGCGATAAGCAATACAGCGATGCGCTGCAAAGTTTCAAGTTAGTAGAAAATGAAAAGGATTATGCGACGGTCGTTCCTTACTATATCGCACAGATATATTATATACAGGGGAAAAAGGAAGAAGCATTAAAATACGCGGAGAGTAAAATAAAAACCGGGAAGTCGCAGTATTACGACCTGGAGATGAAGCAAATGATCGGTCATGCTTATTTCGAAAGAAAAGAATATGATAAGGGATTGTCTTACCTGGAAGATTATGTAAAGCGTTCTCCCAAGGTTCGTCGCGAAGACTTGTACGAACTTTCTTATGCCTATTACCAGGGCAACCAGATGACAAAAGCGATCGAAGGATTTAAGCAATTAAGCGGTAAGGAAGATTCGCTTAGCCAGAGCGCCATGTACCTGCTTGGTGACGCATATTTGAAGACAGGTCAAAAGACCAACGCGAGAAACGCCTTTCTATTTTGTGCATCCAACAGCAGCGACAAGAAGCAACAGGAAGTTTCAAGATTTCAATATGCGAGGCTTTCTTACGAGCTCGATTACCAGGATGAAGCGTTGAATAGCCTGCGGTCGTTTTTAAAAGATTATCCCAATTCTACTTACGACACCCAGGCCATAGACCTGTTGGTTGCAGTGCTTACCAATACAAATAATTACCGGGAAGCACTATCCCTGCTGGATGGAATGAGCAATCCTACGCCTAATGCGAAAAGACTATATCCCCGGATCCTTTATGGTCGTGCAACAGAATTGGTTAACGATGGAAGACTGGCGGAAGCCGATGCATTGTTAGATAAGGCATTGAAAGATCCAAATAATGGCGCCGTATTGCCACTAGTGAATTTCTGGAAAGGTGAGATCGCTTACCGTAACAATAAACTCGATGAGGCTATAAAATATTACAATGCTTATGTGAGTGCAGGTTCCCCAACAAGCGGTGAAGCTAGCCCGGCGAACGCACGGTATAACTTAGGATACTGCTACCTCAGAAAGGAAAACTATACGGTGGCCCTGACTTTCTTAGAGCCACTGGCTAAAACCCCAGCGCTAAATTCAAACGAATTAACCCAGGATGCTTACCTGCGGGCGGCGGATTGTTATTATATGGAACGGAATTACAGCAAGGCGAAAGCCATGTATGACAATGTGATCAAATTCTCGTGGCCCTCAGAGGACTATGCTACTTTTCAAAACTCGATGATAACTGGTAT
>JANOCH010000130.1:0-2139 GCA_031412015.1 Chitinophagaceae bacterium | reverse complement strand
GGCAATTTTGTTTTGTGGAAAGCAAGCCTGAATTTTCTTTTAGTGGTAGCCGCCGGTGTTGGAATAGGCCTTGCTATTGGATACGCCATGTATCTTGTTCATAAGAAACTGGTATGCGATCCCGTCATTGAAGTAACCCTTACTTTTCTTACACCCTTTGCTTCTTACTTGCTGGCGGAACATTTTCATTTCTCCGGTGTCATCGCGGTGGTGACTACTGGCTTGTATCTGTCTTTTCGTTCGGGACAGATATTCAGTCATGAAAGCCGGATCATGGCCTATTCCGTATGGGAAGTTGTCATCTTTATTTTAAACAGTCTCATCTTTATTTTACTCGGTCTGCAATTGCGGAGCGTTGTGCAGGGCATTGGCAATTATCCTGCCGGCGCGTTAGCCTTGTATGGAATAGTAATAAGCCTGGTAGTCATTCTCGTTAGGTTTGTCTGGATATCACCTCGTTTCCTGGTACCTTCTTTACGACGCGAAATGAGGAAGGACGGGATGGATCCAGGCAACTTCCTTGTATTTAGCTGGGCAGGTATGCGGGGCGTAGTATCTATGGCGGCCGCATTGGCCCTTCCATTGACATTAAGCGACAACACTCCTTTTCCCAACAGGAACCTGATCATCTTTCTTACTTTTTGTGTCATTGTATCGACGTTGGTGTTTCTTGGCGTTACATTGCCCTGGTTTGTCAAAAAATTAAAACTCCCAAAATATTCAATCGAGGCGGAAGAATACGAAGTACGTAACCATGTGGCCACGGAAACGATAACACATATCGAGGAAAATCTTTCGCTGATACACGATACGCTGCTCAATAATATTAAAAGCAAATACGAAGTAAAATATAACCGCCTGCAAAAAACAGATCTTCCGGCCAACTATTTTGGGAATGGCAATACATTGGGTGGAAATGTTTTTAATGATTATACTCAACTACAAATAGACATGATTGCGGTCGAAAGAAAAACACTTGATAAAATGCACCGGGAAGGGAAGGCCAGTGAAGAAATATTGAGGAAGATAGAAAAAGAACTCGACCTGGAAGAAACAAGGCTGAAAATGGAGATGTATCAATGATGATGAATGGTGGAGCAGGGGAAAAACTATTTCTTTCCATCAGTATTTTATTTCTGCTTTCCTCACAGGGTGTGGCTAATTCATATTTTGAGATGCGGGAGAAGTGACACGCAAACCGTAATAGAAAATAAATCATTTCAATGATTGAACCTTGTGATATTATCGCATAAAAAAGAAAAATTACCCTGGCAATACCTTTGGGAAAAAGATTAAAATAATGTAATAAGGTTGGTGGTTTATGAATGATTTTTCTATTAAGGTTTTGTGGTCTTGCCTGGAGCTACACAAAAACTAAAATAAGGTTTAGCCAGTCCGGCATCCTAATATATGAATTAGCCCTTAGTGATAAACCCACACGAATAAAAACAATATATTCGTTAACTAAACTTTCATTATGAGACAATGGTACTCATCCATCTTAGTAGCTATCATTTCATTTTCGCTTAATGCTCAGCAACTTTCAAAACAGGATTATGAAAGAGCCGCCAGTTTCCGATTGGCCAGATTGAGTGGTAAAAAAGTATTTAACCTTAACGTTGTACCAAACTGGAATGCCGACAGTACCGGTTTCAGTTATATCACTCAACAGAAAAATAATAAACAATTCAACAAGATCGATTTTGCAAAAATGCAGGCGGAGCCACTGGTAGACCAGGAACGGTTTGCCAGGCAACTTACTGATTTATTGAAAATACCTGTTACGGCTAATGATCTGCCTGTTACCAATACCAGGTATAAGGATAAGACACATCTAAGCTTCACTTCAGCAGGAAAAAACTTTATACTGAACCTTGCTGATTATAGCATCGGGCCGATGAAAGACGAAACGGGAAACGAGATGGAAGCCAAATCACCCGACGGTCAATGGATCGCTTATGCGGACAGGCATAATCTTTTCATCAAATCAACTAAAACAGGTGAAACGAAACAACTCAGCAAAGAAGGACGAAAAAATTATGAGTATGCCAGCTACTACGGATGGGGCGATATCATGGAAGGAGAAAACGGTGAAAGGGAAAAACATTTCGCGGTGCAATGGTCGCCCGATTCTAAATG
>JANOCH010000129.1:0-13619 GCA_031412015.1 Chitinophagaceae bacterium | reverse complement strand
GCAATACCAGGTGAACACCTTCTACCACTACAGCCGATCCATAAGCAAACCTGAGATTATTTTGTGTAGCCCATACCTTGGGTAAAATCTGCCCCAGGAACACCAGGATAAAACCGATGATTACTACTCTTAAAAGGATTTCACAAATGAAACTTCCAAACCCATCGCCGAATACCCTTATGGTGCCGTACGGCAAATACTGGTTAATTAAAAAACCCATTAATACAATCAGGCAGATGTTCAGAAATGTGCTTGCTATAAGCAGTGATGCAAATACTTCTTTTGGCTCTTCAAGGAAATTAATAATTCGTTTTGCAGCCGGATGCTGTTTGGTCTTCAATACATTTATATCTTTTTCATTAAGAGAAAATATAGCCACCTCGGCTCCGGAAATAGTAAATACCAATAATAACAATACAGCCAGCAGGATGATCAATAAGGTCATGCCTTGTGGATCTACTGCCAGGAAAATAAAAGAAAGTTTATTGTATAAGAAACTGATAATCGAATGACTCTCCAATGGACGGTATTTTTGGTGATCGATTGAATTATAAAGGCAGGTCATACGGCCTGCCGGTTATTATTGGGAGCAAAGTTATTGTTTTAATTAGATTCAATTAAAATGGAAGGTTTTCTGACGGGTCTCCAATCGGAGTATCGGCACTTCCAAGATTTTCCATAGGTCCTCCACCCAGCTCTCCGGAATGGCCTACTCCATCCGCCCGTTTATCCAGCATAATAAGATTATCGCCTACTACTTCTGTCGCAAACTTACGGTTGCCGTCTTTATCCTCCCAGCTCCTCGTTCTGAGGCGTCCTTCTATATAAACGAGGCTGCTTTTATGTAAATATTTTTGGGCTAATTCAGCGAGCCCCCGCCATAGCACTACCGTATGCCACTCTGTTTGTGAAACCAGCTTACCCGTTCTGTCTTTAAATGTTTCTGTTGTAGCGAGGGGGAATTTCGCTACTCCGATATTGCCTTCCAGAAACTGTACATCAGGGTCTTTGCCGAGATTGCCGATAAGCATTACTCTGTTTACACCTCTCATGAGCTTTTCATTTATCTGATTAATAATTCTCCCCGGTCTGTTACTATTAAAGTTAATTTTTTTTAATGGAATGGAAAATTTTTAAACATGCGTGGTTGCTCATCAAATGATTGCCTGCAATAAACTTTGGCTATTGTTAAAAGAGAGTCTGTTTTGCTGCGCTGTCAAAATATTGAGTAATAAATTTGGGAAAGGCAAATTTTTTTAATTGAGCGGCTGTTATCCATAACATATCAACTTTAACCATATCTATTTTCTTTAATTTGATTTTTATAAACTGACCCGCGATCAATTGATGAGAAAGCTGTTGCTTAAACAACGGCGATATACCAACCAATTCATATTTTTTCTTCGACAGCAGCCCCGATTTTTCCGCGTCCTTTAAAATAGCTTCGACCGATGATTCCCGTTCTTTCTCCATCATTGGAAACTCATACAATTGATTCCATATATCCTTGCCGGTTCTTTGCCGGATCGCTATCTTATTTTCCTGCTGCATCACCAAATAATAAAACCATCTTTTCTTTACGCTGATGTTTTTTTCCTTCACGGGAAGCTCACTTACTTTCTTTTTCAGGAAGGCAAAACAGGTTTTATTAAATACACATTCATTGCAAAGTGGCGCGGCGGGTTTACAAACCACAGCGCCAAAATCCATGATGGCCTGGTTATAAATGCCCGCTTGCTTCTTATCTAACAGGTCGTTAGCTAACTGAGTAAAATATTTTTTTCCTTCCGTAGAATCAATAGGTTTAGTTACCCCGAATAACCGGGCCAGTACCCGAAAAACATTGCCATCAACGACAGCATGTGGCAGATTGAATGCAAAAGAAGAAATAGCAGATGCTGTATATGGACCAACACCCTTTAAGGCATTTATTTCTTCGTAAGTTGAAGGAAACTTTCCCTTTAACTCTTCGGAAATATAACGGGCGGCGGCAATTAAATTTCTGCACCGGGTATAATAACCCAGTCCCTCCCATAATTTAAAAATGACCTGGTCTTTCGATTTGGCCAGTTTATGAACATCAGGAAACTTTTCGATAAACCGGTGATAATAATCCATCCCCTGTTCAACTCTTGTCTGTTGTAGAATGATTTCACTCAGCCAGATCTTATAGGGATCCTTTTCTCCTTTCCAGGGCATTTTCCGGTTATTCTGTACCCGATTCCACTCTAATAATAGCTTTGTAAACTGTTTTTTATCTTCTGTCTTGCTTAGTTTTTGAACCACGTTTTGCTTTAATAAGGCTAAATATCTGCCATTTTAATAAATACTAACTGGAAAATGTTCTAAAAAAAATGGCTATCCCCTTGACAATCACTATTTTTTGTCTTAAATTGGCATTGTAAACCACTAAATCATTGTAAAAATGAGAAAAGCCGATCTCGTTAACCAGATATCTGAAAAGACAGGAATTCCAAAAGTAGATGTGTTGGTTACACTCGAAACCATGTTCAAAGAAGTAAAAGACACTCTCGCTGCAGGAGAAAATATTTATATCCGTGGCTTTGGTAGTTTCATCACCAAAAAAAGAGCGGCTAAGATCGGCCGTAATATTAAAAAGAATATTGCTGTACACATTCCGGAGCACTATATACCTGCATTTAAGCCCGCTAAGGAATTTGTGGCCGAGGTAAAAAAACTGAAGGAACTCAAACCCGATGCGGGACCCGGCGAAGATGCTGTTTCATAAACTGTTAGCAGTTTATAAAGCCTATTCATTCAGTTTAACTTATTTCCCAAATCAATATATTATTGAAAGAATTAGTTTTCCCGGAGGTAACTTCGCATTCCAAATTTTAAAGTTGTGAAGAAACCTCAGTGGATCACCATAGCTGTAGCTGCTTTTTTAATAGGTGCCGTTTTTCTTTTTGGCCGCACGGTCCCACACAAAAAAAAGGTTGCCGAAGCGGCGCATAGTGAAAATGATGGCCACGACCATGGTCCCGCCAACGAAATTACAATCGACTCCATACTGGAGATGGCTAAAAAACAACTTAACACTGAGCAGGTTACCCGTATCAGTACGCTTGAAAACTCTATTTCAAGGGGTGACGTTAAGCAACAGCAACTAAAAGTATATCACCAATTGTCGCATTTTTGGGGAGACTCAATGCGATTCTTCCCTCCTTACGCCTGGTATGAGGCAGAAGCAGCAAGATTGGAAAATTCGGAAAAAACCCTCACCTTTGCTGCCCACTTATTTTTAGAGAACTTGCAACGGGAGCAGAATCCCAGGTTAATTAAATGGGAAGCATTGCAAGCTAAGGATTTGTTTGAGAGGTCTTTGAAGATAAATCCGGATAATGATTCAAGCAAAGTTGGACTTGGAGCCTGCTACTTGTTTGGAAACATTTCCGCCAATCCCATGGAAGGATTGGCAAAGATTATGGAAGTGGTTGAAAAAGACAGTACCAATGCCTATGCGCAAATGACATTGGTAAAAGGATCATTACTTTCAGGACAAACTGATAAAGCGATCAGCCGTTTGCAAACTGTCAACAGGCTGTATCCGGATAATATCGAAGCGATTTTGATGCTGGCTGAAACCTTTGAACGCAAAGGTGACAAAGCCGTTGCAGCTGATTGGTATAGGAAAAGTTTGACCTATATCAACCGGCCTGATGCCAGGATCGAGATTGAAAAAAGAATTGAAGAGTTGAAAAAATAGTTCCCGCTGTAAAAATTCGACGGTGACTTAAAGAATTAGGGGATAGAATAAACTTATTTATAAACAAGATTTTAAAATTATTTGAGTATGCCTTGTGGTAAGAAAAGGAAGCGTCATAAGATTGCGACGCACAAGCGTAAAAAAAGACTGAGAAAGAACCGTCATAAGAAAAGGAAATAAAAAGCCTTCTTAGTACGAAACTATCCTGTCCCGCCTAAGGCGGGACAGGAGTTTCAGTTGACTGGTTGTTTGCCACCCGTATAAGTTTGCACCCACCACCCATTGCTGCAACTTATCACTCCGCATACACTATACGGATTACTGGCAACCGGTGTTTACAGCACTAAGGTCATTCATTTATGTAAGCTGTAATGAACAAAGAACTGATTATTAATGCTGCTCCGCAGGGCGTAGAAATCGCTTTGCTAGAGGACAGGAAGCTCGTAGAGCTGCATAGCGAAAAAAGCGATGCACGCTTTGCCGTGGGAGACCTATACCTGGGTAAAGTGAAAAAACTTATTCCAGGGCTGAATGCCGCGTTCGTAGAAGTAGGATTTGAAAAAGATGCCTTCCTTCACTATACCGATCTAAGTCCTTATGCAAGATCGTTGCTGAAATTTACGGCAATGACGATAACAGATAAGAGTGATCCAGGTCTGGATTTTGGCAAATTTGAAGTAGAGCCAGAGATCATCAAAACAGGAAAGATCAACGAGGTGTTGGGCGGAAAACCGAATATCCTGGTGCAGATATTAAAAGAGCCAATAGCGGCGAAAGGTCCTAGATTGAGCTGCGAGATATCTTTGCCGGGACGCTTCGTGGTTATTACTCCATTCAACAATATTGTTGCTGTCTCCCGTAAAATACATTCTTCAGAAGAAAGAAAAAGATTACAGAAGATCGTAGAAGCCATTAAGCCAAAGAATTTTGGCGTGATCGTACGCACGGCTGCTGAAGGAAAAAATACAGCTGAACTCCATGAAGATCTTTCCGCTTTGGTTGATATGTGGAGCAGTATTCAAAAGAATTTGAAAGGTGCCGTGGCTCCTGCCAAAATACTAAGTGAGCAAACAAAGACAAATAGCATTCTGCGGGACCTGCTTAATGCGGATTTTAACAAGATCGTCGTCAACGATAGAACTATTTTTACCGAAACGAAGAACTACATTCAGCGGATAGCTCCGGAAAAAGCCGAGATTGTTTCCTTTTACCAGAATGGCTCCACGATATTTGATTCATTCGGCATTACCAAACAGGTAAAATCATCTTTTGGTAAAACCGTAAACATGAATAGCGGGGCTTACCTGATCATTGAACATACGGAAGCCCTTCACGTAATAGATGTCAACAGTGGCTATAAAAGCGTAAGCAACAACCAGGAACAAAATGCACTGGAAACAAACCTGGAGGCTGCTGAAGAAATAGCACGGCAATTACGTCTGCGTGATCTTGGCGGTATTATCGTGGTGGATTTCATAGATATGAAACTCCCGGAGAACAAGCGGAGGCTGGTAGAGAAGATGGAAGAGTTTATGGAGCCTGACAGGGCCAAACATGCTGTACTTCCTATTTCAAAATTCGGTATTATGCAGATCACCCGGCAGCGGATGAAGCCGGAGATGAATATCAATACGCAGGAAGTTTGCCCAAGTTGTAATGGCACTGGAAAAATATCATCTACAATATTGCTGGAAGATGAGATAGAAAAAAATCTTACTTACCTGATCACCCACCAGCATAAAAATCTGAAGTTGGTCGTCAACCCAATCATGTATGCTTACCTTACCCAGGGATGGTTTTGGAAAACGAAGATGGCAGCCTGGAAAAAGAAGTTAGGCCAAAAAACAAGAATAGAGGAGGATACTAATTATCATCTTACAGAATATAAATTCTTTGACCGTCACGATGAAGAAATAAAGCTTTAAAGCTTTATTACAGAATATTTAAAGGCCGGTCTCGCATTAACGAGACCGGCCTTTTTCATTAATTTTTTATCAACCACGCTTGCTCACTATTGCCCTACTAAAAACACAGCGTTGCAAAACATCAGCTTGCCATTTTCCCAGAAATTCCGAAACAACACATTATCGGATAAATAAGAAATTCTGCCCCGCCCTAAATCCTGTACTCCGAAAAGTAAGCCATCCTTTAACTTGTTTTTTAATTTATATCCTACGAATCCTGCTACCTGGTTATCCTTTTTAATAACCCCTGTATTCCATCCGCCTTCTTTGATAAAATCATAGACATTGTTATCCATTTTCAACGTATAATAATAATTCGGGTAACCATACATCAACGGGTGCGTATTATCGATATCCACTTTAAAAATAGAACCGGGTGTAGTTGCGGGTAATCCATCTCTTTCCCTGTTTTCAAAAGAAAGAAGTGACACATATGGATTCTTTGTTGAAGCCGTATCTTTTTCGTCTTCCTTCTTTAAACGAAGAGCGCTCCACTCCTGTTTTGACAACTGCAATACCGCATTCTCCAATGCTACCACCCTTCCTCCATTTCTTACCCACTGTACGAACTGATCCGACGCCGATTTTTCATTTAAGAACCTGTAATTACCATCCGGTAATATCAATACATCAATTTTATCCCAGGCGGCCCTGCCGAAATCATTGGCATTGATCAATGTGACAGGATAATTTAATTGCTGCTCAAAGAAGAACCATACTTCGCCGGCATCATTGGAACCAACCCCTTCCCCGGTTAGCATGGCTATCCTGGGTGCTTTCAGCGGATGCACTTTTGAACTACCGAAATCAAATCCTTTATCTACCATACCCGTGGTCACTGCATTCATTTTAATATTATTTGCATCACAGGTTTTACCAGCTAACTGCCAAAGGTTGCTACCAAATTTCTCATTCCCCTTTTTTATAATGATAACCGATCCCCGCGAAAATTTTTGGCCATTAACTTCAAATGGCATTTCCGCGAACCTGAGTTTTACACCTTGTTTCATCAATTGTGCCGCCGTCTTAACAGATGACACACCCTCCCAACCAATAACATATCCATACGCATCACCACCGTTATTTTGTACGGGGTGAGTTGAAACGGCACCGCCTGCATTGATACGTTCTTTACTTGCATAAGCGGTAATGCCAAAAACGTAGGGCATTGACCAGGCAGTAATGTCATAAGTGACCGAATCAACGAGCTTTGACCGGGGTTCAAATAAGACTTTTACCATGGTTGCTTTTGGCTGGGCTACACTAATTATTAAATCCCCCGTTGAAATATTAAATACTTCTTCTTTCGACGTATGATAGTTGAACCCTTTTCCCGTACCGGTGCCGGTACCGTATTGAATTCCATTTTTGTCCAGGAGCTCTGTCAACGCACGGATACGTTCCGCATCGTTGGGATTATTCTTCACCACATACGCTTTATAATCTCCCACCAATCCTGCGACACTATTATTAAAGAATTTACGAAATTCTTTAACCAACGATGTTGCATTCAAAGAAGCTATTTCGACCGTACTTAAAGAGGTAGTATAATGATGAATAGCCCGGTCATATAGTGTTAGGGTATCCCCTTCATCCGTATCAACGCCGAGGCCCCCGGCGCCACCTCCACCTTGCTCATATGTCATACCGATGGCGCCATTATAAACGGGATATGTATCCCCATAAGAAGGATAGAACAGGTCGAATATTTCTTTGGTAAAATATAACCATCCATTTTTATCGAAATACTTTGCGTGGTTTTTCCCTATGGTGACCTGGAAATCTCTTTGCCATTGCGTAATAGCTTCATGATAGGGTTGGGCCGCAGGGGCAAAGTAATAAGGCTGATTGATACCTTGCTCATGATAGTCTACATGAACCTGTGGCAGCCATTGATTGTACACCAGCATTCGTTGTTTGGTTTCCACCTGTGTTTGCCAGGCCCAGTCCCTGTTGAGATCAAAATTGTAATGATTGGTTCTGCCTCCCGGCCACGGTTCCCTATGCTCCCGTGCATCAAGCCTTGGATTGTAATTATCGCCCACTATTGAATTAAACCAATTTACATAACGATCCCTTCCATCGGGATTCACGCAAGGATCTATGATCACCACTGTATTTTTCAACCATTCTTTGGTTGCTGAATTCTTGGGATCAGTTAAAGCAAACAAAGTGAGCATAGAGGCTTCCGAGGAAGAAGTTTCATTTCCATGCACATTATAACTTAACCATACAAGAGCCGGCACATTTTCTGAAGGCATCATTTTATCCTTTGCCAGGTTGGCCAGCCGGAGATTATTCAACCTGATATTTTCCAGGTTGCTGACATTTTCTTCGGAAGAAATAAAGGTCAAATACAAAGGGCGGTGTTCATTGGTTTCGCCATATTGCTGAAGCTTCACCGATTGGGGTAGCGATTGAGTTACGTATTGATAATAACTTACCAGCTTCCAATGAGGCGTGTAGCGGGTTCCTATTTTATAGCCTAAAAATTCTTCAGGAGATTTTAATTGGGCGATAGTACCACAACAAATAATGCATAAGAAAACCTGTAGTGATAATAATTTTTTGAACATGTAAAAAATTTTAACGAAGTAAAGCAAAAAAGAAAGGTGAAAAGTAAAGTAGAATAATTTATAAAATTATCCACTTTCGCCTTTCACCTTTACCTATTTTTTTCTATATGTTGATTCGTTAAAAATGATTTAATGAATCAATTAATATCCTGGGTTTTGCACCAATACCCCTGAAGTAGCATCTATCTCCCGCTGAGGAATAGGAAATACCAATTTATCATCATTCCATGGAAAACTGCCTGTAGGCTGCTGCAAACGCTTAAGGTTGTGTATGCGTTGTCCTTCAAAGGCCAATTCAATGAGCCGCTCGTTCCTAACATCAGTTAGTGTAGGAACAGCCGGTGCGGTTGAGTTCGTACGAATAGAATTTTTAATCTGCGCCAAATCTTCTCCGGGTGTAGCGCCAATTGCTGAGTTCAAAACCAAATTGCTCTCTGCCCTTGTCAGGTACATTTCAGCTATGCGAATAATAGGGAGGTTCTGGCTAAATGACTTCCATTTGCTTGTATAAGTGTTACCTGGCCTTGCTCCTGTGCCGATGTAGTACCATTCTGTTCTCCTCAGATCGCCGACCGGGTAATTATTTGAAACAAAACTGGCTGTGATTCTTACATCTGCCCGACCAATACCTGGTAGGCTTGCATAAAATGTAGCCATTCCATTATTGGAAGTACCAGCGTTATTCTGTTCATTTTGCTGTATCTCCCAAATTGACTCAGCCGTATTTTTATTACTGAAAACGGCTGAAACGGATGCATTCAATTTGAAAAGACCGCTTTCGATCACTTCGTTCGACGTTGCCAATGCTCCTGCATAATTTCCTTGCTGAAGGTAAACCCGACTTAAAAAAGCCAATGCCGCGTATTTGCTCGCTCTTTTTTCGTTTTCTTCAGGTAACAAAGTAACGGCCCTAGTAAGATCGGCAATAACAAGATCATACACTTCTTTTACTGTATTCCGTGGCACTTTTTCAAATGCTTCAGCTTCGGTGTTGGTAGGTTTTGTTTTTATAGCTACACCTAATTGAGTGTTCCCGGCAGTAGCCCCCCATGGCAAGCCGTACAACCGAACAAGTTCAAAATGCATAATACCACGAATGAATAAAGCTTCGCCTTCCAATTGCGTTTTAAGATCCGGATCCTTGACTATGCCTAATGAATTCAAAACAATATTAGCCGTGTTTATGGCATTATAAGCCGCTGTCCAGGTAAGATTGGCATCAGCATTATTCCTGGTCATTGTTTTATTGGTAATCTGTCTTGGCGATTGAAAAGTTCCGCGCCAGGTAGCAGTGCCATCACCGCCAATCAGATCGGGCAACATTAATAAATTAGTGCCATATAATGACCCTCCACCGAGAATGGAATATCCACCTACTACAAGAGAATTAACGTCCTGGTCATTTTGTAAGGCTGTTCCCGCATCAATAGTTTGCTGAGGCTCTACATCCAATGTTTTTTTACAAGCTGTGAACACGCTACTTACCAGCAGTATTAATACAAGTTTATATATATATTTCATAATTGTTATTCATTTATTATAAGGAAATTATAATCCTATGTTTATTCCAATAGTTATAGTACGAGCCTGCGGAGGAGTATAAAAATCGTGGCCAAGATTTACATTACCGATATACTGCGTATTTACTTCAGGATCATAGCCTGTGTAGTCAGTAAAAGTTAAAAGATTGTTTGCAGAAACATAGATCCTTGCCGACTCCATTTTTAAAGGTCTCAGCATTTTTTTTGTAAGATTATATCCCAGGTTTACACTCTTTACTCTGAAATAAGAACCATCCTGTACCCAGCGACTGCTTTTACCAGCACCGTTTCCATCATATAATCTTGGTTGAGGAATGCTGGTAATATCTCCCGGGTTCTTCCAGTAATTCATCTGATCTGTTGTTTGATTGTCAAAATAATCACCGTTTACACTTTGAAAGAAACCGGCGATATTATACAAGTCGCCTCCACTTACAAACTGGCACTGTATATCCAGGTCAAATCCTTTGTAGCTAAAACGGTTATTCCAACCACCATAGAAATCGGGATTAGGATTTCCAACTATTGTATCAACAGCAGCAACATAGTTATTGGTTGGCTTGCCATCAGATCCAAGGTACAGAGCGTCGCCATTGTCAGGATCAACTCCGAGATATTGTCTACCATAAAATTGACCGTACGGTGCACCGACAGCTAAACGACCCAATGTTCTGGAACCTGGGGAAACCGGTGCAACGAGACGGGTAACTTCATTTTTATACGTCGAAATATTGAAAGAAGATGTCCAGACAAAGTCTCCCTGGAAAATTGTTCCGTTTAAAACAAATTCAACCCCTTTATTATTCATGTCTCCAATATTCTTAGTTATCGAAGTATAACCATTGGTAGCAGGTACCGGAATATTTAAGAGTAGGTTTTTTGTTTTTTTACTGAAAAAATCAATTTCGCCGGAAATACGATTATTTAAAAATCCAAAATCAAGGCCTATATCAAATTGCTTCGTGTTTTCCCATTTCAGTTTTTCATCTCCGATTTGAGAAGTTACAAGTCCACTCACATCTGCATATGCAGAAGCAGCGTATAAACTGCGGGAACCGAAGTTACCAATCTCTGCATTTCCTGTTACCCCGTAACTACTTCTAATCTTCAAAAAGCTTAATACATCGCTGTTTTTCAAAAAACTTTCTTCACTCAAAATCCAACCGGCTGAAAAGGCCGGGAAAGATCCATATTTATTGTCTTCTCCAAATCGACTTGAGCCATCAATCCGGTAGCTTGCTCCTAGCAAATACTTGTCTTTGAATTTGTAATTGGCCCTGGCGAAATAAGAAAGGAACCTGAATTGGGTTTCAGAAGATGAACCATCTGAAATAATTGCCGCACTGGCAATTTTCGTAAACCGGTCGCTCGGAAAAGCTAAACCTGTTACACTGGCTCCGCTACTTTGTCCTTTCTGATATTCCGTTCCTATCAATGCATCCAGGTCATGATCACTACCAAACCCTTTGTTGAAACTTAAAGTATTGGTGGCGGTAAACACACTGGCAGTTACCTGGTTGCTATAACTATAACCGTCTGGAGCACCATCCAGTGTACGTCTACCCAAAAATTGAAATTCCTGGAGATTGTTCCAATCTATACCCACCTGAGAGCGAAAACGTAAATAGGGATTTATGATGGCTTCTACATAAGCGTTACTAATCGTCCGGAAAGTCTTATTTAAAGTTTCGTTATTCCCTTCCCTTTCAATCAGGTTATTATAATAAAGGGTAGCACTATTATATAAGCCATCTGCATCACGCAATGCATGCAACGGAGGAATAGCATTTAATTGCAATGGATTGCTGAAAGCATTATCGCCGGGTACACTGTAATTGTTTGTCTTATTAAGAGAAATATTGGTGCCTATTTTAAATATCGAGTTGAGTGTATGATCAATATTGATGCGTGCTGTACCGCGATTTAACCTGTTGGCCAAAACAATTCCTTTTTGGTCATTATAACTGGCACTGATCAAAAATTTTGTGCGGGCATCACCGCCTGTCAGTCCCGCATTATACTGTCTTACATATCCATCCTGGAATGCCTGGTCGGCCCAATTCACATCGTTGGTGCTATTCCAGTCATCTGTACCAGTTTCCGCTGCAAATTCATCTGCCCCTACATAACCGACATTCTCTGCGGCAACTGAAAATAATTCACGGTATTGGGCTGCATTTAAAAAGTCGGCTTTGCGGGTAGGTTTACTCCAGCCAGTATAAAAACCCGCATTAACTTTCGACTTTCCTAGTTTTCCACTTTTGGTGGTAACCAACAAAACACCGTTTGAAGCCCTTGATCCATAGATAGCAGAAGAAGCTGCATCCTTAAGAACTTCTATCGATTCAATATCATCTGGATTGATAGTGGCCAGTGGATTATCAGGTTCTGTATTGCTCCCTAACGACTGGCTCACGATAGGAACGCCATCTATTACAACAAATGGCTGTTGATCGGCTGATATTGAGGAAATTCCCCGTACTCTTATCTTTAATCCCTGGCCTAGCTTTCCACTACCACCATTGATAAAAACACCAGAGGCCCTTCCCTGAAGCGCTTGTTCAAAGGATGGCAGAGGTAAATTATTAAACTCTTTGGAAGTAACTCTCGAAATAGAAGAAGTCACATCTTTTTTTATCCGGGTTCCGTAACCAACAACAACGACTTCATCAAGGCTTTTTGTCTGGCTAACTTCCATACTAGCATTTACAAGTGAGCCGGAAATGGCAACTTCTTTACTGCTATACCCCAGATAGGAAAAAATCAACGCAGTAGCCTTTTCAGGTACCGCCAGTGTAAAAGTTCCATCTGACCCGGTTACCGTACCTGATGCAGTACCTTTTACCAATACAGAAACTCCCGGAAGCGGAGTTCCGTCTTTTGAATCAGTAGCTTTTCCTGAAATCGTTTTTGTCTGTGACCATAATAACTGGCAGGATAAAAGAAAAATGCCTAAAAACAGAGGCTTTAGTTTTCTCATGTGTATTAATTTTAGTGCTTAATAAAAAAAGATTGAGCATCAACCTTTAAGGCCTGTAACTACGACAAATTAACATAATTTTAAGCTGCATCGCTCCGAATAAAATAAAAAAAATAGCCACCCCATTAAGGAACGGCTATTTTTCGGTTTTAAAGTCATATTACCATTATTCTCTATCCCGGCTTCCCATGTACAGCATTATATATTGTAGCAATGTAACCACTGCGGCCAATGCAGCTACTACATAGGTCATAGCGGCCCATTTCAAAGCATCTTTTGCTTTGGGGTACTCCTCAGCATTGGCAACATTCGTGTGATTCAACCAAGCCAGGGCCCTTTTGCTGGCGTCAAATTCCACCGGGAGAGTAATAAGGGAAAACACGACGGTAATTGCCATTAAAATAATACCTATAAGTAATACTGTCGGGTTACCGCCGGAGGCAGCCATTATTACACCCACCAACAATACCCAATTGACAAGGCTTGAACTAACCTGAACAACGGGAACCAATTTACTTCTCATGGTCAACCACTGGTAAGCCGTGGCATGTTGCACAGCATGTCCGCATTCGTGAGCTGAAACCGCCGCGGCAGATACACTGGTGCCATTATATACGTCCGGGCTAAGGTTCACCGTTTTGTTGACAGGATTATAATGGTCTGACAAAAAGCCATTTACAGAAGTCACCTGGACATCATAAATACCATTTTCCCTGAGCATTTTTTCGGCTATTTCCCGCCCGGATAGCCCGTTTCGGAGAGGCACTTTACTATACTTTGTAAACTTGCGCTTGAGTACCATAGACACAAGCATACTTATCCCTAAAAAGA
>JANOCH010000128.1:0-3330 GCA_031412015.1 Chitinophagaceae bacterium | reverse complement strand
GCGGACCCACGAATGTCGGATTGGGTTCTACCATCAGTGAACTTGGTTACAATACCATCACCAGTATCTCCGGTTTGTTTTTTAATGAGATCAACAGGAAATTAAATAGCGAGCTTTCTAAAATATTAAAGACCGATAATATCAGTATCAACTTCAGCGGCTCGGTATATAACCGTAACCTGTTACAGCAAAGCAATAACACCTTCAATATTAACCAGACCGATTTTAATGTCAATGTCCCTATCTCAATGTTCAAAGATCGTTTTGTTGTAACGTTGGGCAGCACGTTGGATGTTCCGCTACAATCAACGATTCAGCAAAACGTGCAGTTTTTACCTGATGTAACGGCGGAGTGGCTGATCAATCAAAGCGGAACCATCAGGGCCAGCTTTTTTTACAGGCAAAACCTCGATTACCTGACCACCAGCACATCCGGCGCTGCCAGGACCAAACGTTCAGGCGCCAGTATATCTTATCGCAAGGAATTTGAAACACTCAAGGAATTTTTTGGAAGAAGAAAAAAACAGGAAGAGGCTAAAAACACAAAACCTGTTGCAGATGTATTAAAGCCCGAAGAAGAGGTTACTACAGTTCCAACGCCGGAAAATAACCCCTGATAAAATTTATTTCTTTATCATCGCTAAAATCAAAAAGTCAAAACGAGTCTGTATCTTCAACGAGTCAATCTTCCGACTTCCGACTTCTCACCCTTCACTTCCTCCGTGCAACTCATGTCCTAACTTATCTCTTTTTGTCTGCAGATATTTTTCGTTATGAGGATTGGACTTTGCGATGATCGGAATATTATCAACTATTTCCAATCCGTATCCTATTAACCCTACTCTTTTCTTGGGATTATTGCTCATCAGGCGCAATTTAGTGATACCCAAATAACGAAGTATTTGCGCTCCTACGCCGTAATCACGTTGGTCCATTTGAAAACCCAAATGCAGGTTGGCTTCTACAGTATCCATACCTCCTTCCTGCAAACGGTAAGCTTTTAATTTATTCAGCAAGCCGATACCACGACCTTCCTGGTTCATGTAAATAATAACGCCTTTGCCTTCTTTATCGACCATCTGCATAGCTTTGTGCAATTGCTCACCACAATCGCATCGAAGCGACCCTAATATATCTCCTGTAAAACAAGAAGAGTGTACCCTGACAAGGACCGGCTCATCTTTTTCCCATTCACCTTTTATTAAAGCCAGGTGTTCATTGCTCGAGTTCTTCTCCTGGAACGCTACCAGTTTAAAATTGCCATATTGGGTGGGCATATCTACCCTGACGATCTCTTCTATCAAAGAATCCCTTTTTATGCGGTATTCGATCAGGTCCTTAATAGAAATGATCCTGAAATCAAACTTCTTAGCCACTTCAAGCAGCTCGGGTAAACGGGCCATCGTACCGTCATCGTTCATTATCTCCACCAATACCCCTCCGTAAGGCGCAGAGAAACCAGCCAACCGGGCCAGGTCAATAGCAGCTTCGGTATGACCGGCTCTTCTGAGCACACCTCCCTTTTTAGCTCTCAATGGAAATATGTGCCCCGGACGACCGAGATCGTTCGGGTTCGTAAAAGGATCAATAAGGGCCAGTATGGTCTTTGCCCTGTCATGTGCCGAAATGCCGGTAGTACATCCATTACCCAACAGATCAACGGAGACAGTAAATGCCGTTTCGTGAAGCGCGGTATTGTTGCTGACCATCAATTCAAGCCCAAGATCGTCGCAATGCTCGGCGGGCAATGGTACACAAACCAGGCCCCGCCCATGTTTGGTCATAAAATTCACGATCTCAGGAGTAATGGTGGCGGCGGCGGCGATAAAGTCTCCTTCATTTTCACGATCCTCATCGTCCACTACAATCACCATTTTTCCTTCCCGGATATCTTTAATCGCCGCTTCAATCTGGTCAAACATGCTATGATATTTTTTGATAAAGGTAGTAACAAATAAAAAGGCTAAAAAGATTACTAAGGCAGCAATTGATGGTGAAAGCATGTCTTTTCAACATACGGCAGGTAGTAATTTGTTAATACTTTGCTTAATTTCTGAATTGGATTATTCCTTTTCTTTGCAAACAATCACGAAAACTAAACAACATGCTTAAGAGAAACTTAATGGTGCTCGCTGTCATGCTTTTGGCGGCAAGCATCACCACAAGAGCCCAGGTGACAACCGGTACTATTACAGGTACTGCAAAAGACAGCAAAGGCGCTGAACTGGTTGGCGCTACCGTAGAGGCATTACATGAGCCTTCCGGAACCTTGTACAGAACCATTTCCAGCAAGGGAGGCCAATTCAATCTTCCTTCACTACGTGTTGGCGGGCCTTATAAAGTAACCATAAGCTATGTAGGGTTCAAATCTGAAATCTATTCCGACTTGTTTATTCAATTAGGTGACGCCACCAAGATCAACGCTCGATTGTTGGAAGAAGGCAAGAGTTTGCAGGAGGTGGTGGTATCCGGCGGCACCGGAGGCAGGAAAAGCCTTATTTCGAAAGACAGGAAAGGCGCATCTACCAATATAAACAGGAGGTTGCTGGAGACCATGCCCACTCTTTCCAGGAGCATTACCGATTTCATCAAAATAACGCCGCAATCCAACGGAACTTCATTTGCGGGACAGGATAACCGTTTTGTCAATCTTACGATTGACGGATCTATTTTCAATAACTCCTTTGGTTTGCAGGCTTTACCAGGTAGCCAGACCAACGCTACGCCCATCTCATTGGATGCGTTGGAAGAAATTACGGTAAACCTATCACCCTATAGTTTGAGGGATGCGGGTTTTACAGGCGCCAGCATCAATGCTATCACGAAAAGCGGTACCAATACTTTTCATGGTTCCGCCTTTTTCAACAAGCGGAATGAAAATTTTGTGGGTACTAAAGCCGGGCTTGATGGCAAAGTTCCAATCACTGTTACCAGCTTTGATGTAAAACAATTTGGAGCTAGCGTGGGCGGTCCGATCATTAAAAACAAACTGTTCTTCTTTATTAATGGGGAAGCAGAAAAAAGAACTGATCCGGGAACTTCATTTGTAGCGAATAATAATGATGGAAACACGGCTGGTAATGAGTCGAGAACACTGGCAAGCGATCTGGATGCTTTATCCGCTTACCTGAAAAGTAAGTTCAACTACGATACGGGTCCTTACCAGGGGTATTCACTCATCACAAAAAGTTACAGCCGCGTAGCAGCCCAGAGTTGGCACATAAAAATTATTGATACGGAACACAACGTATGATCCAAGCAGCGAGCCCAACCTTACCTGCAAGGAAGGATCTATATCCTGCGCCATCCTGTCCGTCATCACCGCCTACC
>JANOCH010000127.1:0-7340 GCA_031412015.1 Chitinophagaceae bacterium | reverse complement strand
CCGGGGAAATATCCTACCCTGAAGTGGCGCTGCAGATGCAACAGGCATCAGCTCTAGTATTATTCAGCCGTTATGAAAATTTTCCCTGTGTGATGATCGAGGCGCTTTGCTGCGGATTGCCGGTTATTGCTGCCGATACCGGTGGTATCCAGGAAGCGGTCAATGAAAAGAATGGTATTTTAGTACAATCGGAAAATGAAGAACAATTGACCGCTGCGCTGGACAGGATGATGAACGAATATGACAGGTTTGACAGAAAGGTAATTGCTGATACCGCAAGCAGACTTTTTAGTTATGAAGCAATTGGTAAGCAGTTTTATGACTTATACAATGAGGTAATTGAAAATAAAGTTAGTTAATGTCAGAATGATCTTATCTCACAGCGATTATGAAGTTTAGCAGAGTATCCAGTTTTATCGATAAGTATGGCATCCTGAAAGGGATAGGCCTTTACCTGGATATTAAGTTCGGACGGTTGTCAACTATTAAAATTCCCGGGATCAAAGCACCCTTTTTTTTAAGGAAGGATACAACCGACGTGGCGATGTTCGACCAGGTATTTTTGCTGGATGACTACAAGATCGGTTTTTCATTTGAGCCGAAAGTTATTATTGATGCGGGAGCAAACATTGGGCTTTTCTCAATACTGGTGAAGAACAGATTCCCTGAAGCTAAAGTTATTTGTATTGAGCCGGACCAGGAAAATTGTGAGGTGTTAAAAAAGAATCTTGGTCCCTATAATAATGTAGAAATTGTAAATGCAGGTTTATGGAACAGTATAACCAAACTCAATGTGCTCGATGAGCACAACGCGGGCCATTCGGCAATGGTAGTTGAAGAGGATGCGATATACGGAAAGGTGGCCGCTGTAACCGTTGATAGCCTGATACAAACCTATGGCCTAAGCCATATCGATATTTTAAAAATTGACATTGAAACGAGCGAAAAGGAATTGTTCTTAAAGAATTATGAACAGTGGCTGCCAAAGGTCAGGGTGATAATTATTGAATTGCATGATTGGCTGAGGCCGGCTTGCTCAAGAGTGTTTTTTGAAGCGATTAATAAATCGTTCAGCAACTATACTTATTCGGTCTGTGCGGAAAATACAATTATTGAAAATAAAGATTGGGCTTAACGTTCTGTAAGACTTTTATCCAAGCTGCAGGGAAAGTTCATCTTGAATCGTATCGGTTCACGATTTTTTATCAGAAAGCTCCTCCGCCTTATTCAAACTATTCTCTCTCACCATCTCTGTAAACTTATTTTCCAATCTCCGCATGCGGGAATAAAGTTTAAGTATCAAAAAGAAAAAGAAAACAGTGATGCTATAGAAAACAAGGTTTATACCCCGTTTTACCCCCATCCATTGTGCTATTTTGGTTGTCATGTCGGGAAATAGGATGAAGAAGACCGCCACCCCGCAAAACAGGAAAATAAGGATAGCGTCCAGCAGGTTGCTGCGCAGACGCAGGTACATGTAAAACGCAATGAATACAACGGCGGAGATGAGTATAATCTGGATAGGTATCATCAGCGAAAGATTTTATAAAGTATCAGGTCATAAAGTATACGGATGCTGTTGATATTCCGTAACCCCTTTTTTTTGGAGTATGCAGAATAAGAAATATTCACCGGGCATTCAGCATATTTCAATCCATGTTTTTTTACAAGATTTTGTACCTGTGCATTATGGCTGCTCCTGTTTTCTGTTATCTGCATTTTCAACGCTGCTTCCCTTGTCATTACCCTTAGCCCGTTATTGGCATCGGATAGCAAAATACCTGAAGCAAGATAATTAATAAGCCGGGCTGTTTTCAATATGATCTTTCTTGACGTATGAACATTGGTAGCCGCCCCTTCCAAAAACCTTGAGCCAAAGATAATATCCGCTTTTTCCTGTTGCAGCAGGTGGATCATTTTTTCAATGTCATTTACATCATGCTGTCCATCTGCATCAAACGTAACGATATACTCAGCCTCTTTTTTAAGTACGAGCTCCATGCCGGTGCGGATCGCGGCTCCCTGACCGAGGTTGGATAAATGCCGGATATAAAATACCGGCAGACCCAGCAAAGCTTTGCGGGTATTGTCCGTAGAGGCATCGTCCACCACCACCACTGAATATTTTTTCTCTAAAAGCGTTTCAACAGTTTGCCGGATCACCGTTGCTTCATTAAAGCCCGGAACAATTATAAATATGACAGAATTGTTGGCGATCAAACGCGGTTACTTTAAATGTTTTTGCAAAAGATCCGTTTCGTTGACCCGGAACAATAAATAGCAATGATCAACATGATCAACAGGATCGAAATCCCGCAGCCATGCATATTTCCCCGTCATCTTAAGATCAAGATAATCATTTATACCCAGGATAAATTGACCCGCCTCGGCTGATGGACCGGGCCACTTTACTTCCTTATGATTGGCGAGATAGTTGGTCAGCGAATAGTAGGATTGTCCATGATCGATATTCGTACTGGCCAAAACTTTGTATGCATTTTTTTTGTTCCATATCAATTCATTGGTATAGGAGAGGAGGTTGGGGAAATAGAAATAGAAAGTAGCCAGGCTATAAAGCACTATCAAAGCCAAAGAGATTTTTGATCGAAATAGTTTCCAGTTTATCAACTGGCCAAAGCACACATAGAAAAGCGGGTATATCATGATCAGGTGACGAAGACCATGCTGGGATGTGTTATTAAGGCTGATAAAAATGATAAAGAAAAAAGCGACTAGTAAAGGAAAACCGGTCGTAAAGAAATTAGTTTTTGAAAATGGTCTCTTAGAATAAACTATCAGTACTGCAACCAGCATCATCAATACCGTAAGGGGCGTTTTGAAAAGAATAACTACGCAATAATAATACCATAAGGAATTGCCTGTAAAATAGTTCCCCAAAAGATAAGACCTGCCGGATACTTCCGCGTTACCACTACCCATACTCAGCATATGTTTTACCAAATCAAATCCTTCGATAAAAGGAACGGGCAGGGGCAGCGGGATTTTATTCAGGGTAGACCACTGCTGTATGTTTTGAAAGGTAGTACTTCTGAATTGGTACTGGCTTAATGATTGCCCCGTACCATTAAAAAGAAATGCAATATTAATAATGACAAGGATGATCAGAGTAAATACAGCGAGTCTCCCCAGGTTGACCTTGAACCTTTTTACAAGACTGCCTCTTTGCAATAGTACTATCAATGCGATCATTCCAAAAAAAACAGGCAGCAGAAACAGGGATTGTTTAGCTATCTGTGCCAGTCCAATTTGCATGCTGAATAAAATAAAATTCCGCCAGCCTGAATGCAAAACAAATTTCCTGAAATAGTAGGCCGAGCTCAACGTGAAAAGCATGGCATACGCATCGGTGCCAACCAGCGGGATATTCGCCTGCTGGTTAGGACAAAAAACAAAAAGAAAAAGAGAGAACAACCCGGCTTTTTCTCCAAACATTTCCTTTGACCACCGGTAAACAAAGAACCCTGCCAGCACACAGATCAGCAGGGTAATATACCTGCCGTGAACCGCATCACTGATCCCGCCATCTTTTTTTTTCAGGCCAGGATTAAGTACTTGTTCAACCGCCCTTGGTACTGCATTAACGGCTGATATAGGCATTGTACTTCCGTCTTCATAAGGGTTGATCTTCTGGGGCTGACCCTTCAACATTCGCTGTCCATAGTACAAATGGTCCGTTTCATCGCTGGCAACGGAGGTGAGGTTAATTACTATGATGCCATTGATAAAATAAACCGCAAACAATAAGATCCGCAGAAAAAAATAAAGTCGGTTGGGGTTTGACATTTACAAAAAAATCTGCTGCAAGATAAGGCAGGGAAATGTTTAATTGAGTCTTCAAACAGGAAAGGGATATTTGAGACAGTAATTACTCAAATATCCCTTTCAATTAAAGCGAGGTCTGTTTAGATCTTTAGCATCTTCATATATTGCGCATCATCTTCTACCGCTTTCAATGGAGTCGTTCCTTCATATTTTTCCTGTTCCACGATGTAGTATTCTATTCCATTTTGGCTTGCTGTCTTCAATATTTTGGCAAAGTCGATACTGCCCTGGCCCAGCGTACAACTATCAGCAGCCTCCGTGGCGCCTTTGGTGCGATCTTTTACATGGCAGAGACGGAACCTGTTGTTATATTTCTTTAACCAGGCTTCCGGGTCCTGGCCGGCTGCTACTACCCAATAAATATCCATTTCATAGTCTACCAGCGACGGATCCGTTCCGTTCATTAAAACATCCTGTGGCATCTGGCCTTCGAGCTCTTTGAAGGTATAGTCGTGATTGTGGTAAGCGAAACGGATACCATTCTTCTTACAGATCTCTCCTTTTTGATTAAACTCATCAGCGAATTTTTTAAAATCATCTAATTTCTTCTGCGGACCTTTATAAGGACAGATCAGGTATTTCATTCCGATGGCGGCTGCCTCGGCTGCTTTCTTTTCAAAATCTTTATTGATATCGCAATGGCTCGATACAAAGGTCATACCCAGCTCATCCATGTATTTTTTGAAATCGTTATTGCTCATTCCCCAGAACATACCGTCTTTTCCTTCGTAACCTTCAATTTGTTTGTACCCAAAAGAAGATACCTGTTTCAAAACACCTTTTGGATCTTTTGGCAGATCATCACGCAGCGTATATAATTGTAAACCAAATGATGTTATTGCAACACCTGCATCCACCGTTGTATTGGATGCTGTTGTTGAATCGGCGGATTCGTTCTCTTTTGATTTATCATCGTTCGTTGATGAATTGCATGCCATAGGTACAATGGCGAGACCCGCCGCCAGATTGGCGGTCAATCTTAGAAATTCCCGGCGTTTAAAATCCATGTTTCAAGGTATTTAATTGATTAAAAAATATGCTTATTCAGCCCATGCCCTGTCACCTTTTTTATAAGGTAATGCTCCATCATACTTTCCGGGTACCGCTTCATGCCTCAGGGCCTGTGTAGCTCCGGGTTTGGAAGTAAAGAAACCAAGCAGGGTCAATTGTTTTATCATCGTAAAATAGTGATTGGGATCTTCTTTCTTTTTGCCCTTTTGGTATTCTTTGGCTTCTTTGTCCAATGTAGTCAGGAAACTGGTGCGCTGCTCGGGACTGGCTTGCAAAAAACCACTGCTATGCGTTTTTTTGCAGGCATCATCTAATTTCCTGATACCCTCATGAAAGATCTTTTGGTCGTCTTTGGTATAACAGTCATTGACCATAACGGTCATGAAAGTTCCCACCGCCGCTTCCTTTGCCCCGGGTGTTGATGTCTTAGGTATAATTGTTTCCGCTACCTCATCCAGGAAAGTAACGTCCTCTTCACTAAATGAAGGACCGCCGATGCTTGGCGTATTGGTGCAACCTGAAAGTAAAAGCTCACCACCGATAAGTGCACTTCCGGTTGCCAAAGCGATCATTTTTAGAAGTTCTCTGCGTTCCATGTGTATAGTTTAAGTAGTTTTAAAATTTAATTCTTCCCCGTTTCCTCTTGTATCTTTCTTTACAAATTTCCTTTCTTCAATTCCTTCACTGCGTGATCAGCAGCCCTTGCTGTAAGAGCCATAAAGGTCAACGACGGATTTTGCGTTCCTGTCGAAGTCATACACGCGCCATCGGTTACAAAAACGTTCTTACAATGATGCAATTGATTCCAGTTATTCAGCAGGGACGTTTTAGGATCTTTACCCATTCGTACTCCACCCATTTCGTGTATGTCAAGTCCCGGAGCCTGTTTACTGTCCATCTGCGTTATGTTCCTGCAACCCGCTTTATCCAGCATTTCAGTGCCTTGTTGATGAAAATCTTTTAAAAGTTCCTCATCGTTTTCATCATAATCTACTGAGGTTATCAATTGTGGAATCCCCCAGGCATCGTTTTGATCTTCGCTTAGTCGTACATGATTGGTTTCCTTGGGTATGGTTTCGCCCTGCATCATCATAAATATATTCCATTTGCCAGGTTCTGATAAGGACTCTTTTAATGCACCGCCAATTCCCTCAGCGCCTGTGCCTCTTTCACGGGCTGCTCCAAAGGCAACAAGATAGCCACGTTTAAAATTCATTTCCTGTTTATACACATTACGGAAGGAAGGCATTATTACCATCGTAGGCCTTCTGCCATAATAATAACTGTCCTGGAAACCTTCGTAGGTAGCGGAAACATTTCCACGGTAGTTATGAAAGCAAATATACTTTCCCAGTAAGCCATTATCATTTCCCAATCCATTTGGAAAACGGGAAGAGATGGAATTTAAAAGAACCAGGTTGGTATTTAAACAGGCGGCATTTACAAAAATTATTTTTGCAAAGTATTCCGTTGCCTTTTTAGTGTTATTGTTAATAACACGAACACCGGTTACCTTCTCTTTTTTAGCATCGTAAATAACAGAATGAACTACTGAATTGGTGGCAAGCGTAAGATTCCCCGTTTTTTGCGCCCAGGGAATTGTAGAGGAGTTTGAACTAAAATATCCACCAAAAGGGCATCCTCTCTCACATCGTGAACGGGCCTGGCATTGATTGCGGCCTTGCTGAATATGAATGTCATTTGGCTTAGTGAGGTGAGCACAGCGCCCGATAATCACCGGCCGGTTATCATAATTACTCCTGATGCTTTCTGAAATATGTTTTTCCACTGCATTCATTTCCCATGGGGGAAGAAATTCTCCATCTGGCAAATTTTCGAGACCATCTTTATTGCCGCTGATACCGGCGAATTTTTCAACATGACTATACCAGGGTGCGATATCATTGTAACCAATTGGCCATTCAACCGCAAATCCATCTCTTGCCGGCGCCTCAAAGTCAAAACGACTCCAGCGTTGTACCTGCCTTGCCCACAACAAAGATTTGCCACCTACCTGGTAACCCCGTATCCAGTCAAAAGGTTTTTCCTGTATGTAAGGGTGCTCTTTATCTTTTACAAAAAAATGATCGGTGGCCTCACCATAAGCATAGCATCGGGCAACAACAGGATTTTCTGTTTCCACCGCCAACGGCATTTGACCACGGTGCGGAAATTCCCAAATTTCTTTTACTGCCGTGGGATAGTCCTTAACGTGTTCTACATTTCTTCCTCTTTCCAAAACAAGGGTTTTTAATCCATGGTCGCATAATTCTTTGGCAGCCCATCCGCCGCTAATGCCGGAGCCAACAACAATAGCATCAAAATGATGTTGCTCACTTCCTTTGTTATAACTTTTAATATGTAAAGAATCGTCGGGCATTACCTGCTTAAATGTTTTGTTTATTTAATTCCTCCAACGCATAGTTCGCAGCCCTTGCTGTAAGCGCCATATAAGTCAAAGAAGGATTTTGGCAGGCGGCTGATGT
>JANOCH010000126.1:0-7813 GCA_031412015.1 Chitinophagaceae bacterium | reverse complement strand
GCCTTGCAGCTATTTGTATTTTGTCGGCCATCATTTGCTGGACAACCGGCAAGATCGACCTCGCGGGTTGGTCGCTTACTTTATTTTTTGTAACTCTTTCCATTGCTTTCAGGGGGACTGCGGTACTAAAAGGTCTTTCTTTTACCGTGATCATTTTCGCAGCGGTTACACTGGCGATGTTTCATCCGGAATATTTTTTGCAATGGGGAAATTTTAAATTAAGCAACCTGATCATCCCATTGATACAGCTACTCATGTTTGGTATGGGGGCATCCATGAGTGTCAATGATTTTGCAGCCGTTGTTAAATCGCCTAAGGGCGTGGTGATCGGTGTGATGAGCCAGTTTATCATCATGCCATTACTTGGTTTTGGATTGGCAAGCGTCACCAATTTCCCCGCGGAAATAGCAGCCGGAATTATTTTAATTGGTTGCTCCCCAAGCGGTCTTGCTTCCAATGTCATGTCATACCTGGCAAAAGCCAACCTGGCATTATCCATCACCATCACTTCTATCACCACATTGATCGCACCTTTTGTTACACCACTATTGATGAAACTTTTCGCAGGAGAACTAATTGAAATTGAGGTAATGAAAATGATGTGGGATATTTTCAAGATGATCATTATCCCGATCGGTGCGGGATTGATTTTTAATAAGATCCTGAGCGGTAGATCCAAATGGCTGGATGATGCGATGCCTTATGTTTCCATGTTCAGCATTGCATGTATTATCACTATCATTACGGCAGCGGGAAGAGAAAGCTTGCTGAAGATAGGCGCATTGCTGATCCTGGTAGCGCTGATTCACAACACGTTCGGTTATTTGCTTGGATACTGGAGCGGTCGTTTATTTAGAATGCCGGAAAAAGATTGCCGCACTATCGCCATTGAAGTAGGTATGCAAAACGCAGGTCTTGCATCAGGTATTGCGAAGGAGATGGGCAAAATCGCAACAGTAGGCCTGGCGGCAGCGGTGTTTGGTCCGTTGATGAATATTACCGGTTCTGTATTGGCGAGTTGGTGGCATGGCCGCTTACCAAAAGACGGAATCGATGAAAGCAAAGAGCAACTTGACAGCAAATAAAATAAATCACCTTACTAAACTTACCTAATATGTCAGGATTAAAATATTCATTATTTATTTTCTTAGCGCTTGCTTTTTGTCAACCATTAAAGAGCCAGCAGATAGCAAAAGACCAGCTTCTCTTCCTGACCCGTGAATGGAAAGGCGATCGTTTCGCTGACGGTCGTCCCAAAGTACCAGATTCTGTATTGAACCGGATGAAACTCGTGACACTCGAAGAAGCATGGGCCGTATTAAGAAACGAAAATTATAAACATCAATACGATGATAGCTGGCAAACGATCAACGCGGATAGTGTATTGGTTGGTCGTGCGGTTACCGCCATCTTTATGCCCGGCCGTCCCGATCTGCAAAGGGCCATTGACGATACCGGGCATATCCGTGATAAAAGAATAAAATCACAAAATACCTGGCCCATTGAATTGCTGGTGAAACGGGATGTGTACGTGGTCGACCAGTTTGGTGCCCATGAAGACGGGCCAACGATCGGCGATAATTTGGGCAATGCCATTTTTTCAAAAACAGGTAATGGTATTATCTACGATGGTGCTATCCGTGATATCAATGGGTTAAAGGAACTTCGTGGGTTTACTTCTTTCTTCAGAACCTATCATCCTTCTCATCATTTAAACAATCCTGCTGGTGATTTAAATACGACGTTGACCGGTATCAATCAGCCAACCCGTATAGGTAAGGCCACGGCGATGCCGGGTGATGTAGTATTGGGAAGAGATGGAGGTGTGATCTTTATACCGCCACACCTCGCCGAAAAAGTGGTGAAGATATCTGAACTCGTGAGGCTGCGTGACATGTTCAGTCATCAGCGCTTGCGGGAAGGAAAATATACATCGGGGCAAATTGATACAAGATGGAGCGATGATATTGAAAGAGATTTTTCCAAATGGCTCAATGATCATATCAATGAACTGCCTGTTCCCAAATCGCAGATACAGGAATTGTTGAAAGCACGTACATGGTAAAGACAAGAGGCAATTGGCAAACATCAAATAACTACATTAACTAATAATACAATGTCAAATTCAAGAAGATCATTTATTACGAAAGCCGCTATCGCTTCTGCGTTTGCACCTTTGGCCTCCTTATCCACTTTCGGACAAGGGTATGAAAGCGCTATTGATAAAAATCCAAAACGATCGGCTCCTTCTGATCTCAAGATCACCGATGTAAAATGCGGCTATATAAGAGGAAGCCTTTTTGTAAAAGTATATACCAACCAGGACATCTGGGGATGCGGCGAAGGAGTAGATGCTATTCCGGGCACTTATCATTTGGTAAAAAACTTTGGCCAGCGGATCAAAGGAAAAAGTCCGCTGAATGTGCATCGTCTTTTTGAGGACATACGCAAATCAGGTTTTTTCCAGGGAGCACAATCGGGAATGTATATAGCTGTGTTGTCCGCTATTGAAACAGCTTTATGGGATCTTGCCGGTAAAGCCTTGAATTTACCCGTGTATCAATTACTCGGTGGAAAGTTTCGTGATAAAATAAGGGTGTATTGTGATACGGCATTGTATCAACGTAATTTGCCAACACCAAAAGATTTCGCCGATGCTGCATTGAAATCAAAAGAAATGGGTTTTAATGCGATCAAGTTTGACCTGGACCAGGCCAATGATCCGAATAAGTATGATTTTTATAACTGGACCGCGAGTCCCGCTGAATTGCAACGAATGGTTGACCAGATGAGTGCGGCCCGCCAGGCTGTAGGTCCCAATATTGATATATGCGTGGACATGCATGGTCGTTATGATGCGGTAACGGGACAGGCTGTGGCCAAACGTTTGGAGCATCTCAATCTTATGTGGCTGGAAGAACCGATACCCGCGGAGAATGTAGAGGCGTATAAACTGATCACTGAATCAACCAGCACACCGATTTGCGCCGGCGAAAATCATTACCTCGCTCATGGCTTCAGAAGATTGTTGGAGATAGGCGCAGTAGACATTGTGATGCCAGACCTGCAAAAAGCAGGAGGACTGGGAGAGGGGCAGCGTATCGCTAATCTTGCCAATTTATATTATACGCCGTTCGCACCACACATGGTTGCCTCTTTTTTAGGCGCCATGGCATCGGCTCATGTTTGCGCATCGGTTCCTAATTTCTTAATATTGGAATGGCAATCTTATTTTCATACACAGCCTATGTTCAAAGAAATTATTCATTATGATGGAGAATGGGTGAAGAATAGTTTTATTACGCTTTCGGAGAAACCGGGCATTGGCGTAGAAATAAATGAAGAAGGAATGAAGAAATATGCGATTCCGGGAATGCCGTTCTTTGAATAAGCAAACGATCAGTATGAAAGCAGTTTTATTAGTGTTATTTTTTTTAAATTTCATCAATGGTAGTAGTCAAACTGCTGACAGAACTGTGAATTTTCCAAAGCAAATGGAAATTACCAAAGAACCCAAAAACAAGAAAAAAGTTTGGGTGTTCATTTTAGCCGGCCAATCCAATATGGCAGGCCGTGGCTTCGTGGAACCGGAAGATACAATTGCTGAAAAAAGATTATTAACCATTGATAAAGATGATCAGTTGATCATAGCCAAAGAGCCTTTGCATTTTTATGAGCCCAGTCTGACGGGCCTTGATTGCGGTTATGCCTTTGGAACAACCCTTCTTAAAAACATTCCCTCAGATATTTCTGTTTTGCTCATTCCAACAGCGGTGGGCGGAAGTTCTATCAGCCAATGGCTGGGAGATTCAGTACACCGGGATGTAAAACTGTTTTCCAACTTTGTAGAAAAATTGGAGATCGGTAAACGATATGGAACGATCAAAGGCATCTTATGGCACCAGGGTGAAAGTGATGCGAACGAAAAAAGTATTCCGCTCTATAAAGAAAGGCTTTCGGAGCTTATTGGTTGGTTCAGGGCTACCGCCGGTAACAGCAGCCTGCCGGTATTGCTCGGAGAATTGGGTTCTTATTCCAATGATAAAGGAAATTGGGAATTGATCAACAAGGCGATCAATGAGTATTCAGTGCGTGACAAGTATAGCGCGGTTATTTCAACTGCCGACTTAGAACATAAGGGCGACAATATTCATTTTGATTCGAAAGGGCAACGGCTGATGGGAAAGAGATTTGCTGAGGCGTATTTGAAAAAGTTTAAGTAAGACAAGTTAGCAAGAAAATTAGATTATTTTTTTCAGCGCCGGGCTGTCATTAACCTTCGAATAAATGAATAGTGCCACCGGAATGGGCTTTGCCAATCCAGGCATATCGGTGACTTCGCATATGGTGGAAATAAAGTAAGCCCCACTCTGAACACTTACGCCATTGTCGGTGTTTCCCGCTTACTTTAATGAAGTTTGCAAATTTAAAACCGTAAGGGAGCACCAACAACCTCCAACATCAATCCCGGTAGTGAGTAAGAAATCCCCAATTATCAATTCCCGTATGATAAAAGAGAGCCGATGAATATTTATAGTTTTCCGGTAATTGACATAGTCCGGCACGCACAGGATTCTGATGAATATATTAAATGGATTGCGTTCCCAAAATTGATATTTCCGGTCTTTTGCATCGACCCTGAAACATCCTAAGACGTCAGGATGATTTTTTGTAAGATCTGCCTTGATCTTTTGTGCGGTGTATTTCAGAAAATCTCTTTGAACAACCTCAGGGTCGATATTAGCACACATTTGCCATATAAGGTGTAGATGATTGGACATCATGACAAAGGCATAAAGTTTTATTCGCTCGTTGGTGACAAGGAAACGAAGACTATCAATAATGATACCTTTATATTTATCAGGGCGGAGCAGTTTTTTCCATTCTAGGTTGGTGGCTGTAAAAAACTGGGGCCATTCTTTTATGATTGCTTTCATAAATAAATAATATACGCCAAGGTAGTTTTGGCCGGAGAGATGGGGTTGGGAAAAAACGAAAAAAATAACGACAAAAATACCTTTGTTTTATGGGTGCGGGCTTGTATTCGTTTGTTGGTGCTCCCTTGCCTGTCTAATGCAGAAAGATGGATTTAGGGTGACGGGAAACACCAACAAAGGCTAAGACACTTATCCAGAATAGTTTAAGTTGTTGATTCGTTATACCCGGATTGTCGATTATTGATTTGTAACTCTTTTCCATTTCCTGGGATGACAGGTAAGAACTGTAACAGGAGATCCAGGAAAATTTATCCATATTGATGAAAGCTGTTCGCAAGGTTTGTCCGCCTCCGCGGGAAAAACCACCAATCGCACGGTTGTCCTTATTTGGAATGCTCCGATAGTTCTTATCAACATTAGGGATCACATTCTTTACAAGTCTTCTTCAAAATCTTTGGCCCTTCTTAAGGCATCAGCGCTTTCTCTTCCTATCGGTTCTGAAGGCTTGGGTCTGTTTTTTTGTGCCGCGATCCTGGCATCCGGGTTGCCATAAGGCATCACGATGATCATCGGCCGGGCCTTGCCTTCTGCGATAAGATTGTCGAGGATAAAGTTAGTGCGTCCGACTTTGACCAGGTTTCTTCGGTATCAGTAGTACCGCTGATCAAATAGAAGACGGGATATTTTTGCGACGTGTTTTTATCGTATCCCGGGGGCGTATAAATCACTAATGATCCTGTTGTTCTTTCATGAGAAGGATAATATTCGCAGTTAACGGAGCCATGCGGCACGCCCTGCATCGAATGAATCAACGGTGTAAATCCGGGAACATCAACGAGGCTGGCCTTAAATGAATTTTTTTTGACATCATCAAATTAGTTGCTGATTTAATTTCTCCACTGGAAAGCGAAATATTCACATTGATCTTGACCAATATTCGTTATACCATGCGGAATACGGGAAGGAAGAAACACCATATCGCCTGCTGATCCTTTATACCGGTCACCGTCGATATACATTTCAACGTTACCCCGGAGTATCAAAACAATCTCTTCCTGCACATGGCTATGTGGCGCATGACTCTCTTCATTTGCATTCAATGCGGTAGTATGCATTTCAAATTGTCCTAATTGAGAAGTGGCCCGGTTAAAAAAATCTCTGCGGTATCCTTTGCCGGTGTTGGAAGTTGACAGCTCATTCCAGTCAAGCATAAAAGAACCACCGGCCCGTTTTGCCCGGTCAATATCCATAGGTAGTCTTCCTTTATACTTTAACAGGTAGTAAGTAGCTTTTGTATTGCCGGCATTTTTGAGGGTATGAACCATACGCGGCATGGCAAAAGCGATACTGCCGGGGCCTAATTTTTTACTGACACTGTTGATCGTAATATTTACCTGTCCTTCCTTAACAATGATCAATTCTTCCAGGTCGTAATAGACCGAAGATGGGGGAGATGCTTTTCCCGGTTCCAGTGTGATCGTGGTCACTTCAAACCATGAGAGCGAAGTGGTGCTTCCTTCGATAACGGATCTTGTCGTCCATGATTTTTGTTTTTTTATGGCAAGGCTATCCGAGTGATAGACCTTCGGAGGCAGGGAATCTGTTTTCTGTGCCATTGCTGAAAATGAATTGAAGACTAAGTATACAAGCAAAAGAGACTTCATGCTAATTTTCGTTTTTGATAAATTACTTATTGTTTAATGCTGTTTCCAATGCTTTGGTAGTAGTATAATATTTTGCCAGCATGTTCGGTACTTCCCATGCAGGCATATTGCGGTTCTTGAAATAATTGAGATAATTTTCAGTGACCCTGGCGAAATGCGCTTCATGTCCTTCTTTATATTTAGTTGGAATAGTTACTTCCCAACCTCTGCTGATCTTTTTTAATTCTACGCCGGGATAATCCGTTTGTATTTTTTTGAAAGCTTCTGTCGGGTCAAAGGCTTTACCAGGTGATTCGATATAAAGTGTGGATTGATAGTTTTCATTTGCACCCTGCCGGATAACCAGGTTCGCCCTGGTTCCCCGCATAATAGAGTAATGCGTATCTCCCGTTCCTTCCGGCGCCTTATATTTCCAAATCACAGATGTTTTCGCATGAACCCCCTTAAGCTGGTAGTTGATCTCACCATTGCAATACACTTCCAGTATGGTGTCACGCACCATATTTTTGTATAAATAAGCAGGAAAACTATCCAGTTTGGTAATGGCGTTGAATTCAGACAAACTCATACCGGTCGTCCATCTTTTAGTGGTATTAAGAGTAATATCTTTTAAGTAGTCAATGGACTGCCCGGGAAAATATTCCCATTGCACCAGGTCAACCAAATGTGTCATTACATCCACAATACCTTCGCCTTGCTGCGATACATCCATAAACCAGGCGGGTCTTGTCAGTACACTGCCTGAAACATATTTATAAAAATGATGCACACTTTCTTTCGTGATAGCAGGATTATCCGGTGTTCCTTTTTCCAGCTCACCAAATATTTCAGGTATCATGGATAATTCACGTTGCAGCGCCGTTGTGATCTCGAATCGTTCTGTCATGATATCATAAAGCATCAGGTTTTTTTGCCTGGCTGTTTCAAATGCTTTTTTCAATGTATCAAAACCGGCACTATTGATCACCATCGGTTTATCCGCCATTACATTGAGCCCGGCTTCCAGCGAACGGATGATATAGTCTGTTTTTTTTTGATTATTACCTGCCAGCATTACGGTGTTTCCTTTTTTATCAGCCAGCATCTTTTCAAAGTAATCATTGCCGGTATACACTTCCTCTTTCCAGCGTGTTGGATCCTCTGCCCTGGTATTAAAGGCTTCGATACGGCCAAGATGCAACTGAAGATCATTTCCTTCCGGTGCATATACCT
>JANOCH010000125.1:0-1865 GCA_031412015.1 Chitinophagaceae bacterium | reverse complement strand
TTAGGGAGGCCTTTACTATGATTAACGTTTGGATCAAAACATTTTGAGCTTTTGCAACACATTTTGTTGCGACCGGCATAGATAAGTATTTGTTTACAATTGCTCCAAAGCTTTAACTACAGCCAATTTCAGCATCAAGCTGGTTCTTCGTATATTTGCCAGCTAATTTTGAATTTATGAGTCGCAAAGGAAAAGTGCTGGTGGCCATGAGCGGCGGTATCGATAGTACCGTAACAGCTCTCATGCTCAATGATGAGGGCTATGAAGTGGTGGGCATCACCATGAAAACATGGGACTATGCCGCCAGTGGAGGCAGCAAAAAGGAAACTGGCTGTTGCAATGTGGACAGCTTCAATGATGCAAGGCAAGCCGCTGTAGAACATGGTTTTGCACATTATATTTTAGATATACGGGAAGAGTTTGGTGGATTCGTCATAGAGAATTTTGTAGACGAATACCTGGCAGGCCGGACGCCGAATCCCTGCGTACTCTGCAATACGCATATCAAATGGAGGGCCTTGCTGAAACGGGCTGACGCGTTAGGTTGTGATTTTATCGCTACCGGTCATTATGCGAAGATCCGGCAGCATGATAACGGGCGTTTTGTTGTCAGCAAAGCCATTGATGATACAAAGGACCAGAGCTACGTATTATGGGGACTTCAACAGGATCTGCTGAGCCGAACGCTATTACCCTTGGCTCCTTATCGAAAAACAGAGATCAGGCAAAGGGCATTAGATTATGGTTATCCTGAACTGGCAAAGAAAAGTGAGAGCTATGAGATCTGCTTTGTTCCTGACAATGACTACCGCGGTTTCCTGAAACGCCGGGTGGAAGGGCTGGAAGAAAAAGTGGCAGGCGGAAACTTTGTTGATAAAAATGGAAAAATTTTAGGTCAGCATAAAGGATATCCTTTTTATACCATTGGCCAACGCAAAGGGCTTGATATAGCCTTTGGTAAACCGGTATTTGTCACCAGGATCGATCCCGAAAATAATACCGTTATGCTTGGCGACGAAGAAGACCTGGAACAAAATGAAATGACGGTTGGCAAACTCAACCTGGTTAAATACGACACGATTACGCCGGGAATGGAAGCGACCACCAAAATCCGGTACAAGGATAAGGGTGCAATATCTAATTTATATCCTGCGGTACCTGTAGAGACAGGGCATGCCTTGTCTCTACAGGTACGGTTCTATGAAAATGTAAAAGGCATAGCACCCGGTCAAAGTGCTGTTTTCTATGAAGGTGATGATGTGATCGGCGGAGGCATTATCCAATCAGGGCTGCTAAACCGATGAAAACAGTGTCTTTTTAGTAGCAAAATCAATACAATTTTCTTACTGATTACAGATTGATATCCAAGGCAATATTGCCTTAAAAAATTCGTTTAAAAGCGGGGCATTTTGATTCCCCGCTTTTTAGTTTTATTTTACTACCTGTTAAACAAAAGCAGCTAAGTTGCTGTTTGTTATGTCATTAACCGAATAAGTTTGTATCCGTGAATCAACCAAAAGTACTTATGAGTTACCGCCTCGTCATTGTAACTATCGCATTACTCAGCTTTTTTTCCTGTTCTGATAAAACAGAGGAGTTTGTTACGGAACCCCTGTCAGATTACATGCCATTGCAGGTAGGAAAATATATTACGTACCGGATCGATTCTTTGGTATTTACCAATTTTCAGCGGGATGAAGAAATTCATAGTTACGAGGTCAAACATGTCGTAGATGCTGAGATCAAAGACAATCTTGGCCGCACTTCTTACCGTATTTATCGTTTCCTGCGAAATGTTGGCGGTACAGAAAATAATTGGGTCGGCCAAAGGAGTAATAAAATAACTGCCATTGCTGACCCAATTA
>JANOCH010000124.1:0-1983 GCA_031412015.1 Chitinophagaceae bacterium | reverse complement strand
CTTTCCTGGTGGCGGATTCAGCCATCGCTGACCCCGAGTTCATCCCGTTTGATACAACACCTGGTTCAAAGTATTATGACCAGTTCATACAAGTGTATGAAAAAGTAAAGAAACTAACCCAGGATGAGAAAGACGCGGCCATATGGTGGGGAGATGATCCTGAAGAAACATTTACACCACCAGGACATTCTTATTATCTCGCAACGCTGGCTATCAGGAAGACCAGGCCTTCTCTTATAAAATGCGCTGAAACGTACGCACGTCTTGGCATGGCCGAGGCCGATGCTTTTCGAAATTGCTGGAAGTGGAAGTATAAATTTTTCAGCGAAAGACCCAATACTTTTATAACGCAGCATATTGACCAACAATGGGATTCCTTTTGGCCTGACCCCCCTTTTCCTGCTTTTCCTTCAGGACATGCGATCCAGGCTGCGGCCGCAGCTACCGTGCTGACCAATTTATACGGAGACAACTTCAGTTTTGCCGACAGTGCTCATGTGGGTCGTAAAAGAGATGAGATCCGGAATGCGGATTTTAAAACCCGTCATTTTAATTCATTTTGGCAGGTAGCCGAGGAAACCGCCAACTCCCGTTTCTTTGGTGGAATACATACCCCACAGGATAATGCCCGTGGACTGGAGAAAGGAAAAGTGATCGGCGATAATATCAACCAGTTAAACTGGAAAAAAATAAAACAATAAACAAGCACAATCAAACTACATGCGCTTTTGCTTAATTGGTATATTAATTTTTATAACTCACTTTCCTAACAGGAGTTTTTGTCAGCATCATTTTACTGACGTCACAACGGTAGCTGGGATCAAACATGTATTCAAAGTGTATGAAGGAATGTTTGGTGGTGGCGCCTGCGTTTTTGATTATAACAATGATGGCTTCGAGGACCTCTATATCACAAGCGGTACGAATGATGATATATTGTATAAGAACAACGGCAACGGAACATTTACAAATGTTTTTGAGCAATCGGGCCTGGCATTAACAAAAAACTATGTTACACAGGGTGTGGCAGGGGCTGATGTGAACCGGGATGGATTTGTAGACTTATTCATTACTACTATTACTCGCAGGGACAGAAAAGAGGTAATTCCAAGAGAAATAAATCTTTTATTCCTGAACAATGGAAATGGAACGTTTCGCGACGTCACAAAGGAGTATGGCCTTGATCAAATGTTTTCCTTTAGTACCGGCGGAAGTTTTGGTGATTTCAATGCCGATGGATGGCCTGATATTTATGTAGGTAATTATTTCAATCAATATGAGGGAAAGCTTAGCGTAATTAATGATAACACCATTGTAGGTGCTAACCAGATCGCCAAAGGATACTTGTTGCTCAACGAGAAGGGTAAAAGATTCAAAGATGTCTATGCTGATTATGGGTTGGATTATCGCGGCTTTGGGTTTGGAGGTGTATTTACCGATTACGATAATGATGGGGACCAGGACATTTTTGTTAACCATGACTTTGGCTACAAAAGAACACCTGATATGCTGTTGCAAAACCGCTATCCCAAAAAGTCTTTTGTTGATGTTGCAAGAGAAACTGCGATGGATCTTAAGATCAATTCGATGGGGACTGCCGTCGGTGATTATAATAATGATGGTTGGATGGATTATTATATGACCAACATCAAGTTCAATTATTTTATGATCAATCAGGGTCCGGGTAAGCCATTTGTAAATAAAGCCCGGGAGCTGGGCATGGCTTTTTTTGCCATTAGCTGGGGCGCCAACTTCGCTGATTTTGATCACGACGGTGACGTGGATCTTTTCGTGGCCAATGGTGACCTGAATCCTAATTGTGTAGCCATGGCGGATTTTTATTTTGAAAATCTCGGCAATAAATTCGAAGATCATGCCCGTGCTATCGGGTTAGCCGATTATGGAATTGGCCGGGGTTCGGTGACCTTTGACTACGACAATGACGGCGATCTCGATCTGTTAGTGGTGAACCAGGAACCCGTG
>JANOCH010000123.1:0-8357 GCA_031412015.1 Chitinophagaceae bacterium | reverse complement strand
AATTTTTTCCATAGTAGTTAGTTGGATTTTTGGGGTTAGTTGGTTTATAATGCTCAGGATATTGAATTTGAAAACCTTTTAACAACATATCTTCAGGATTAAGGGTTTCTTGCCTGCAAATATTAGGTATTAAAATTTATTTCTACGTAGTCGGTAATTCTCTTTTGGTGTAGTAATATTTCTTGTTGGCGACAGTAATTGTATGTTTTGCCATAAGCATATACTCTTAAATTGGCGGATTTTATGGCGGAAATCACCATTGGGATGAAAGTAGGTAAGGGTATTTCTTTTATTTTTTAAATAGTAGCCGGGAGATTAAGGTATTTATGGATTTTGAGTCTTCCGGAGGGATGTTGGTCTTTTGTAACGGTAGCCTGCGCTATAGCATCAGATTATTGAATAAAGGGCGTATTCTAATCAATTTGTTCCGCAATGCAAGGTCAGGCAGGAATAGGTTCGACAACTCGCTCGTCAACTCCACCAAAAAGGGATAACACAAATTTTAGACTTGAATTGTCCTTTTTTTATTAAAACATTTTTCCGCCGTTAATAGTGACCGAACAGCTATTTGAGTTTTACAAACCTACATAATTCTTCTTCGAAAGTTATTTTTTTGGATATCGTACCAGATTGCAAAACTACGAACAGGTAAACTTCAGATAAAAGATTTATCCAACACCGGATAAAGCCCTTTTTGATTTATCACCAACGTAAAACTATCTACCCCTTTTGCATACTGTGAATTGAAGCGTTGCTTATTAATTCCATTAATAACGTATCTAACTCTTGCCTGTTAAGACTCAAACTTTTACCAGGGGAGTTAAAACTAAAGCGGGCCGGGGCTGTGCCGGTTTTGACAGCAAGATATTTGGGAGTGTAAGCACGACTTGTGTTGGTCATTCCGAAAGATTGGAGTACAGGCTATTCCGACATAGCAATTCTGGCGGTAAATAAAAAAAAGGCAAATGCAGGCAACGCCCAAAAATTAAACAACCTTCAACGAAGGCAATAATCCAAAATCATTTATCTTCCATCCTATTGGTCTTTTCAAATAGTAAGATGCCGGACGCCGGAATTAGTGTTTTTTACCAGTCTTAAAGTTGCAGCAAAAGGCAAAGCTTACTGCCAAGGACAGTCCATGACAGTTTAATAAGACCACCTATTTATATTTAGGAGGTATTCAAAGATTGTAAACAAACAGAACATCTATAACTTAAATAACAGTAACGATTATGAACGGGACTTGCTTGCTAATCAATTTAAAGATTCAACGATCTGTTTTTTTTCTCCCTTTCTCCCTCGCGGTTTTCGCATTATTTTCCTGTAATAGGTCCTCGGAAGAAAAGAAAGATGCTATCGTATCATCAGATCCTAAAATAGCGAACCTTAAACTCCCTGAAGGCTTTCATGCGGATCACCTGTATGGCCCATCAGAAAATAAAGAAGGTTCCTGGGTTTCTATGACTTTCGATGGCAACGGTCGCCTCCTGGCTTCCGACCAATACGGCGCTATTTACCGGATGGATGTTCCGGCAATCGGTGATACTGTCACAAAAGTGAAAATTGAGAAAATAAATATCCCGGAGAATGCGGGTAATAATAAGGATACTTCGAAAATAAAAGTGAGCATTGGTTATGCGCACGGCTTACTCTGGGCCTTCAATAGCCTGTATGTAATGATCAACCATCGCGAAGACAGTGCTTTTGAGAAAGGAAGTGGTCTCTATCGTTTACAGGATATCAATGGAGACGATGAGTTTGACAAAATAACGCTTTTAAAAAAACTGGAAGGGGAGGGTGAACACGGTCCGCATAGTATTGTGCTATCACCCGATGGAAAATCTCTTTTTGTTATTGCAGGCAATTTTACTGACATACCTGGAATGGATGCTTACCGGAATTTTCCCGACGCTAAGCTGGATAACCTGTTGCCTTTTATTAAAGATCCCAACGGGCATGATAACACGGTGAATTGGTACGGAGGATGGATCGCAAACATTAACCCCGAAGGAACAAAATGGGAACTGGTAGCTTCGGGCTTCCGTAACCCATTCGATCTTGCGTTTAATGATGTGGGTGATATGTTCACCTACGATTCGGATATGGAATGGGATTTTGGAACTCCCTGGTATCGCCCAACACGTATTTGCCATGTAACCAGCGGCAGTGAATTTGGATGGCGTCCGGGTACAGAAAAATGGTCGCCTGTCTGGCCTGATAATTTACCCGCCATCTTAAACATCGGACAGGGCTCACCTACCAATGTGGTGTATGGTGGAAATGCAAGATTTCCGGAAAAATACCGCCGGTCTGTTTTCGCATTCGATTGGAGTTTTGGTATTATCTATGCCATACACTTACAACCGAAAGGATCTTCCTACGAAGCCAAAGGGGAAGAATTTATTTCCGGTTCACCGTTGCCTTTAACGGATGGCGTTATCGGGCCTGATGGCGCTTTATATTTTCTTACTGGTGGCCGCCGGCTTGAATCTGATTTATACCGCGTTTATTATGGCGATGGTAAGCAAAACGCAGAAGCGCTGCCTGCACCGTCATTGACCGAAGATCAAAAAACTCGAAGAAAGCTGGAAGAATATCACGTTGCGCCAAAAGCAGGTGCCATAGATTTTGCCTGGCCATATTTAAAACATGAGGATCGATTTATAAGATATGCAGCCCGGATAGCTGTCGAACATCAGCCTTTGAATGAATGGAAACAAAAAGCGCTGACCGAAAAAGACCCGGTCATTCTTTTAGAATCAATGATCGCATTAGCCCGCAAAGGAGATGCAAAAGATAAAAATAGCATGCTGGCGGCACTGCAGTCTGTTAACTATGATCAGCTAACAGAATCGCAGCAAATAGATTTGATCCGGGCGTTTGAGCTGGTGATGGCCCGTATGGGTATGCCCGATGCTACTGCAAAAGCGGCCGTCATTACTTATCTCGATCCGCATTATCCCGCCAAAGGCGGAAACGAATTAAACCGCGAATTGATCAAGGTACTGGCCTACCTCGATGCACCTCAGTTAGCCGAAAAAACAGTGCCACTGCTTTCAGTAGCTAAAGATGATAATAGTTCCGGTCAGCAATCAGCTACCAATTCCTCTGACCTGATCATGCGAAACCCGCAATATGGAATGGACATCGCCAAAATACTCTCCAAACTCCCGCCTTTACAGCAAACCTTTTATGCTACGGCGCTAAGCCAGGTAAAAACCGGTTGGACGCCAGCTTTGCAGGATGAATACTTCAAATGGTACTATAAAGCTTTTAGTTACAGGGGAGGACATAGTTTTGTAGGGTTTATTGATTCATCCCGCAAAGCTGCTTTGAAAAATGTACCCACCGATCGTTTCGCTTATTTCAATACTTTATCCGGCGATTCTATTGTTGGGCTTTCTGCCAGGAATCTTGAAGCGGGTATGAAGCAACCGGTAGGGCCGGGCCGGCGATGGAAAATAGAGGAAGCCGTTGCAATAGCTGATAGTGGAATCTCGTACAGGGATTTTGAAAACGGTAAAGCCATGTTTTCCGCTTCACTTTGTGCTTCTTGCCATTCTATAAAAGGAGAGGGTGGTATAGCCGGACCAGATTTGACACAGTTGGGCACCCGTTTTTCTTATAAGGATATGCTGGAATCCATTATTGAACCCAATAAAACCATTTCGGATCAATACGGTGCTACTGTCTTTTTCCTGAAGGCAGGAGGTTCTGTCGTAGGAAGAATAATCAACCAGGATGATGACAAGTATATTATCTCTCAAAATCCTTTTGATCCATCAACCACCAGGGAAATTGCAAAGAAAGAAGTTACCCGTACCAGGGTTTCTGAAGTATCACCCATGCTTCCGGGTATGATAAACCGGTTAAACGCGGAAGAGTTAAAAGATTTACTTGCCTATTTAAAATCGGGAGGTAATGCAAATGATACTATTTTTTCAGCTAAGAAATAGCAGGGAATAGAAATTGAAAAACTGGAAAAATAAAATATCAAATCATGCGCAGTTGGGGGGCATTGAAACCTCCGTGCTCGACAATGGTGCTGGCCGTGGTACCCGTATCGCATGGATAAATACAGGTACTGGGTTACGTTATAAGGTTGTTATCGATCGTGGAATGGATATTGCCGATGCATTTTATAACCAGCATAGTATTGCATGGTTAAGTCATTCGGGTGTTACAGCAGCACAACCATTTTCTGATAAAGGAATAAACTGGTTGCGCACATTCGGCGGCGGTTTATTAACGACATGCGGGCTTTCTCATGCAGGAGGTCCTGAGTCTGATGAATATGGTGATCGTGGATTGCATGGCAATATCAGCAATACTGCGGCAGAAATAGAATCAATTATACAACCTGATCCGCTTGCAGGAAAAATGGAAATGTCCATTTCCGGTAGCATGCGGGAAACACAGGTGTTGGGTCCAAATTTGGAATTGAAACGAACGATATCCGGCAGGTTAGGTGAGTCGAAAATTTATATTAAAGATGAAGTAACAAATAAAGGAAATAGTTCTGCGCCACACATGTTGTTGTACCATTGCAATTTCGGTTGGCCGTTGGTGGATGAGGGAACTGATATTTTATGGGATGGTAAATGGAGGCCGAGAGATGGAGATACAAACACCAATAAAATTTTTGGTAAATCAAATAGCTTCCGGAAATGCCCTGCTCCGATGGATGCGCATAGCGGCACCGGCGAAGAAGCAGCTTTTATTGATATTGAAGCTGATGGTAATGGTATGTGCAATTGCGGATTGTATAATTCACAATTGGGTATTGCAGTTATTATACGATTTTATAAAAAACAATTACCGTGGTTGATAAACTGGCAGCATTGGGGAAAGAACGAGTATGTAACAGGACTTGAACCAGCAACCAATCCACCAATCGGACAAGCAAAAGCAAGAAAGCAAAATGAATTGATCTTACTTGCGCCCGGGGAAACTAAAAATTACGAACTTGAAATGGAAGTGTCTGGTAATCCGGAAACACTCAAACAATTGCTGAAAAATACTACGATTGCAGTTTAATAACATTTTAATAGATGCCAATGGAAAAATTAAGTTTAGCAAAAAAAGCGCTTGACCAGGGAAAAGGAATTTTGCGTTTGTCGCCAACATGGGTACCAAGATCGTTTTGCATACCGGGCCGTCGCATCAAGCTGCACCAGGATGATTATTATGCATTGGGTGGCATACGGGGCGGTATTGACGAACGCTGGCTTTCGTCAACCACTCCTGCCGACAACGGGCCCTTGACCAGCAAAAATGAAGGCTTAAGTCATATCGTTTTTGAAGATGGAAGCAACATAATACAAATTGTTTTGCGTGATGCCATCAGCGAACTGGGAAGCGCTATCATCGGGGCACGTTTATGGAATCAGTACAAAGCATGGCCCATGTATTCAAAATTTTTTGATAACCTGGGCCCATTGCCACACCATGTGCATCACAGGGATGAACATGCAAAACTGACGGGTCAATTGGGAAAACCAGAGGCTTATTATTTCCCGCCGCAACTCAACAATCATGGGGGAGATTTTCCTTACACTTTTTTTGGATTTAACCCGGGAACAACAAAAGAAGAAGTGTTAGAATGTCTTAAAAATTTCAGTAAAGGCGATAATAAAATCACGAATATTTCACATGCACACCGTCTCGAGCCTGGTACAGGTTGGGATGTTCCTCCGGGAATACTTCATGCACCGGGTAGCTTATGCACGTATGAACCACAAAAAGCTTCGGACGTATTTGCGATGTATCAATCGTTAGTTAATAATGTTATCATACCCGAAGAATTACTTTGGAAAAACACACCAAAGGATAAAATCGGAAACTATGAACATTTGCTTGAAGTGATAGATTGGGAGCCAAATGTAGATACTCATTTTGCGCAGAATCATTTTATGCGGCCTACACCTGTCAAACAGGTAGAAGAGATGAAACAGGATGGTTATTCTGACAAGTGGATTTGTTATAAAAATGAAGCGTATAGCGCCAAGGAGCTAACGGTGTTTCCGGGTGCTACAATAACTATTCGCGATGCGGCTGCATATGGTATGATTATGATGCAAGGGCATGGTAAGATGGGCGTGTGGGATATTGAAACGCCATCATCAATACATTTTGGTCAGCTTACACACGATGAATATTTCGTGAGTGAACAGGCTGCCGTTGACGGCGTGAAAATCCAGAATTTTTCAAAAACGGATCCAATCGTAATGCTTAAACATTTCGGACCTGGTAACCCTGATCTGGTATTGTGATTATTTTTTTGCCACTAAGACTCAAGGCTATAAAATTTTCTTCGTGTCTTCGTGGATGTAACTTCAATTTATAATAAAAACTATAGCGATATGCCAAATAATTTTCCTAAACTCCACAATGCCACATGGCCGGGAATCGTGGGCAAGGGTCCCGATTCTGAGCCGCCTATTTCCTTAGATACACTATTAGAGTTAACTGCGGCCGCCGAGGTCGATGGTGTTAAGTTTGACGGTATCGATCTTGGACTTTTCGAACCTCATTTTAATATCGACGAAACAGATGATGGTCTGAAGAGATTAGCCGAAAAAGTAGCTTCACTAAACCTGGAGATTGGAAGCCTCGTAGCACCAATTTGGGGCGGACCTGCCATGGGAAGCAAAGAAGATCGTGCTGTGTTTGTTGACATGGTGAAACGTTCCTGCCGCTTTGGTAGGAAACTGCGTGAATTAGGTGTTCGCCCAAATGGTATCGTTCGTATTGATTCTGCCAGCAAACCCGAAGCATGGTCCGCAGATCCTGCAAAGAATACAAAACTCATTGCAGAAACTTTTCGCGAAGCATGTGATGTGGCCGCTGATTATGGTGAGAAGCTTGCCGCGGAAGGTGAGATCTGCTGGGGAGGTATGCATAGTTGGAAAGCCATGATCGATACATTGGAAGCGGTTGATCGCCCCAATATCGGGTTCCAGGCTGATATGGCGCATACACTACTGTATTTGTTAGGGTATAATAGTCCTGAAGACAGGATACTTCCCGAAAACTTTGATTGGAATGATCGTGCAACGTTGAATGCCGGATTAAAAAAATTAACGGACGCCTTAAGGCCATGGACATTGGATTTTCACGTAGCGCAGAATGACGGAACAGTCCATGGCACCGGTTCTCACGATAAAACAGGCCGGCATTGCCTGGCCACTGATACCAATGGAAAATTGGATATCACGCATGATGCCGGTTATTGGCTGCGTGACGGGAAAGGTGAATTAACAAAAGCGTTCAGGCATATCTGTTGGGATGGATGTATGTTCCCCAACGAAGTGATGACGAAACAAAAAACCTGGAACGATATACTGGCTGCCATGATAAAAGTGCGGGATGCGCATGGCTGGTACGAGGCATAGTTCGTTTAGCCGCAGATAAACACAAATAAACACAGAAAATATGTATCTGTGTCCATCTGCGTTCATCTGTGGCCCTACTAAAAACCAAAAAATAGATTACCGGGTCACAAAAGATTTACTAATACTGAAGATTTAATATCATAAAAATGTCAACAAAAAAAGAACTTAGAATAGGATTGATCGGATGTGGCTTTATGGGCCGCACACATTCAAACGGTTACAACAGGATAAAAAATTTCTTTCCGGCATTGGAGTATGTTCCAATACTCAAGGCAGTTTGTTCACGCAGCGAAAACAAAGTACGTGCATTTGCTGAGCAATGGGGCTATGAATCGTTTGAGACAGACTGGAAAAAGTTAATTCAACGTACAGATATTGATGCAGTAGATATTTGCACCCCTAATGATACGCATGCTGAAATTGCTATTGCAGCAGCAGCAGCCGGTAAAATGGTTTTATGTGAAAAACCATTAGCAAGATCATTAGCTGAATCGCAAAAAATGGTAGACGCTGTTGAAAAAGCAGGGGTAGCCAATACTGTTTGGTATAATTATAGAAGAATTCCTGCTGTTACATTGGCCAAACAAATTGTTGATTCAGGAAAGCTGGGAAAAATATATCATTACCGCGCTAATTTTTTACAGGACTGGACTATAAATGCAAATCTGCCACAGGGTGGGGAAGGACTATGGCGCATGGATGCTGATGTAGCGGGATCGGGTGTTACAGGAGATTTGCTGGCGCATTGTATCGATACTGCTATGTGGTTGAATGGCGCTATCAAAGACGTATCTTCCGTAACGGAAACTTTTGTAAAAGAACGTATGCACCAGCTAACTGGTAAAATGCAGCCGGTAGGAATTGATGATGCCTGTATTTTCCATTGCCATTTCGAAAATGGCTCGCTAGGCCTTTTTGAGTCTACGCGTTATGCTCGCGGTCACAAAGCGCTGTACACGTTTG
>JANOCH010000122.1:0-3003 GCA_031412015.1 Chitinophagaceae bacterium | reverse complement strand
CTACCACCAAGGTAGAAGAGGTGCCTAATCCTGACCCGGCCGGTGCATCAACAAAAGTGGATAGTTTAAAACCAGTTTCAGGAAGGGTATAATCTTTACTGATACGATTGTAAACTCCTTTCAGCAGGTCAAGCTCTCCATTGATGGGTAACTCATTTGACCACTTGAAACTTTGCAGCTGCTTTTGATCCAATGATTCAAGCAGGATCTCTTTTTCAGTCAATGGTTCAATACTGGCATGTGCGGCCAGGGAAATTGTCGCATTTAAAATCGCTCCGCCATATTCATCACTAAATGGACTTACATCCGTGCCGCCTCCGGCGAGTCCCAAACGAAGTGGTGCTTTGCTTCTGTAGATCATGAACCGTTAATTGCGTTATTTATAGGATGGTAGTGACAATTATTTTGCCGTAAACGTTGCTGTTATCGAACTCGTCAAAATTCATCGCTTTTCAAAAAGCCAGGTCAAACCAGTGTTAAGTTAAGTCTATCATAACGAGATATACTTTCCCACTCCGAAGGAGTCCTTTGGACAAAGCCGCAAAGTACACTAAGAGAATTACTTTGTGGTCTCCGTGCCTTTGTGGGAGATACGTCAACTTATCGTCAACATAGCACTAGTGAGCAAGTTCAATAACGGCTTTTACTATGTTCGACCAGCTATATTTTTGTTTTTCGCTGCGAAGATGAGGAATAAAATAATGTTCGCCTAATAGATAAAACTTTAGGATTTTATTGGCAATATTAGCAGGGTTGGGCTCTGCTACCAAACCTGCTTTTTCATCAGGAACAAGAGCCGGTAGCCCACCAACATTGGTAACGATCATTGGCTTTTCGAAATGATAGGCGAGAGGAGTAACACCGCTTTGCGTAGCATTGCGATAAGGTTGTATCACCGCATCGGCTGCGCAGAGATAAAATTGCACCTCACTGTCGGGGATAAAATCCGTTTTCAGGATTAAACGGTCTTTAATATTCAAATTCTCCATTTGCTGCCGGTATTGTTTTTCATCGTCGTAAAACTCTCCCGCTACCAGTAGTTTTATTCCTGCACTTTTTATTCTGTCATCCGCCATGGCTTCGAGCAACAGATCAAGTCCTTTATACTTCCGGATAAATCCAAAAAATAAAATGATCTTTTCACTTTCGGGAAGGCCAAGATGTTTTCTTGCTTCCGCCTTTGAAATGGCCGGACCAAAATTATCATACAGCGGATGTTGAATCAACAAAGCCGGTTTTTCTTTTTCGAAAAGGCGAAGATCATTCATCACTTTCTCACTCATGGTGATAAAGGCATCGCAAACTTTTAAAAAATAGTTGGTAAAAAGTTTATCGCCCGGTCGCTTTTCATGAGGCACCACATTATCAGCGATGCAGACGATGCGGGTATGTTTGTTTTTTTTAACTCTTCTTAAGATGGTTCCAAATGCCGGTCCCATAAAAGGAAGCCAATAGCGAACAACGATAATATCAGGTCTTTCTTTTTTTAAGCGGTTCCCGATCTTTATCCAGTTAAGCGGATTGATAGAATTGATGACGGAGTGGATAGTGATTCCTTCGGGAGCCGGTTCTTCGGTGTATTGTGTCTTTCCAGGAAACAGGAAGGATGGATATTGAAGAGAAAAAGAATAAATGGAACAGTCATATCCGATGTCAATAAATTCTTTCGCCAGTCGTTGATTGAAGGTGGTTATCCCACCTCCGCGAAAAGGATGCGCGGGTCCCAGTATAACTATTTTTTTATGCAAGGCGGTTAACAATAAAATTTAATTTAACTAACGCCAATCAATTATTATTTGCAAGCTGTATTTTTTACAAACCAGCTTTTGCTTCCACTAAATAAGAATTGCGACCGGTACCGTTACGGGAGATCAGTTCCCCGATAAAACCCGCAAGGAAAAGTTGAATACCAATGATAGCCGCCGTCATGGCCATAAAAAAAAGAGGATTGTTGGTGAGCGGCGTTTTAAAGGCGATCTTAGAGATAACCAGGTAAACAGAAAAGCCAAAGCCGATCAGGAAGAAGATCGTTCCCCACAAACCAAAGAAGTGCATAGGGCGTTTACCAAATTTACCCATGAAGAAGATCGTCATCAGGTCCAGAAAACCGTTGATAAATCTTGTCCAGCCGAATTTACTAACGCCATATTTTCTCGGGCGATGCTCCACCACTTTTTCACCGATTTTTCTAAAACCCGACCATTTGGCCAGCACGGGAACATAGCGATGCATTTCACCGTACACCTCAATGCTTTTGACCACTTTTTTGCTGTACGATTTCAAACCGCAGTTAAAATCATGCAGTTTTATTTTACTCATCTGTCGGGCTGCGGCATTGAATAATTTACTCGGGAGGTTCTTGGTTAGTTTGTTATCGTAACGTTTCTTTTTCCATCCACTAACAAGATCAAAACCACCTTCGAGTATCATTCTCCTGAGTTCAGGAATCTCATCAGGACTATCCTGCAGATCCGCATCCATCGTAATAATAACTTCGCCCTGTGCGGCACGGAAACCTTCATTCAAACCGGCTGACTTACCATAATTGCGCTGGAACTTGATGCCTTTAATGTTTTGATTTTTGGAACGCAGTTGTTCAATGACATGCCAGGAATTATCCGTACTTCCATCATCCACGAAAATGATCTCGTAAGCGTAATTGTTTTCAAGCATCACTTTCTCTATCCATGCCGAAAGTTCCGGCAAAGATTCTTCTTCATTTAACAAGGGGATGACGAGGGATATATCCATGCTTTATTTTCTTCTCATTAGTAATGCTGATCCGGCAGCGGTAATGATAGCGCCGAGTATCAAATATCCGAAAATTGTAAGGGAAACACGGATCGTAGTGTATTGTTTTTTGGCCCTTGCTACTAGCTCCTCTATTTCCAAAGGAGTCTTGTTGCCTTCTTTTATCAAATATTCCCTATCGTATTTGGAGGATTCATCAGCGATTTGCGGATTAAGAATATAGAAAATAGCCGTGAATGCTACCATAATAAG
>JANOCH010000121.1:0-4722 GCA_031412015.1 Chitinophagaceae bacterium | reverse complement strand
CCATCCCAGCCTTTGCGGGCAACATTATCATTATCTCCTTCATTATCCGGATCGTTGGCAACAACACTTGATGACTTGTTCGACCGGGAAGAATTATGATCCTGCGCTCTTGTATTATTCCCTCCGAGTGAAACTCTTGTTTCATCTTCAATAAAGATCTTTTGCTCAATTATTACTGTATAATCTCCGGCGTCCAGCTTAGTAAATTCAAACTCTCCATTCGAATTACTGGTCGTGCTTTGCAATGATTGCCCACCCGGGTTTTTACCCAGCTTTACATCAAGACCGGGGATGGGATCACCCGGCATCGCAAAAGCAGAGATAACAGCGCCACCTGGCAAAGCAGGTCCGACTAACGATTCCGCTTTTCCGTCACCGTCCACATCGCCGGTTGCTACGCTCAGTAATTTAATATTAGAACGCGGACTCCATATATCACCATCACCTGTATAATTTGCCACCCGGTCATTTTTAATGTTTGATTTGGTTTTAACTCTCGCAGCAGCTTCGGTAACATCGTGTTCATTTGCATCATTGGGCTGTACCCGGTCATTTTTGATATTTGACTTGGTTTTAACTCTAAAAATCGCATCCGCCATGCCATCATCATCAAGATCAGCAATAGTGATAGTATATTGCTTTACACCCGGATGATCCGTATTTATTTCCAGGCTTTCTGTAACATCACGGGTACTGCCATCCGAAAAGGTTCCTGTTGCTGTCAGCCTGCTACCGTTTCTCAAAACAGCTATTGATGTAAGGCGATTTGCATTGGGAACACCCTGCTTGTTTGACTTCAATACTTCCACCCGTCTCCTCATATTCAGTGCATTTCCTTCCAGCACGATCCCTTTTGGTCCCGGAGTGTTAGAAAGAGTTCTCCGGGTTGCGGAACTGATGTCCTGCGATGAACCATCGCTGAATGTACCGGTTGCCTGTAGTGATTCATAATCACCATCGCCGTCCACATCGGCCTCAATGATGGTGACAGTCTTGTTTCTTATATTAGAACGCGATGTACTTATACCGGCCTTTTGTTGCATTTCATTATTACCGCCATTGGTATTGATCAGTAGTTGCATAGATTGATCACCGAGTTCAACTTTTCCCATTAGGTCTGTTGCAGACTTTGCAGCATAATAATCATATCCCCTTTTTTTGTTAATAGTACCACTGATCTTTACCGTATAATCGCCATCGGGCACATTGGCAAAAAAGAAATCACCGCAATTTTCCGTGATCGTTTTTGCGATAACGGCACCAGTTTGAGGATCTCTCAATGACACTGTCATGCCTTCAATACCATCGCAATCATCATCTCCTCCAGCAGCTATTTTTGATTCATGCATTGGATTGTTACCCGATGTTCCTTTGTCTTCGTTTAGGGGATTGTTATTTACCCCGGACAATTTTGCCGTGGCAATACAAGGATCACAAATACTTCCCTGCCCATCTGCAAATACCGGTTCATATTGCCGGCGACCGATAGCCATACCACTGCCTTTTTCTCTTGATCTTTTGCCGTTAGCCATACCACTGCCCTTTTCTCTTGATCTTTTGCCAGAGGCCATCCCGCTGCCAGCTTCCCTGGCATAAAGAGTGGTTACAAGTCCTGTTGTATTGTTAATCACCATCCCGGTAGCTGCATAGGAAGCGGCTGCTGCGCCGCCACCGCCACCAGCTAACCGATTGACCGAACCCGCTGTGATACTTTTATTGGTTACGATACCTGTGGTGCTGCCTGATGTCCAGCTCAACCTTCCGGAAATGATATTACGTGAAGCAATGTCGCTGTGAACGATGCCTTGTTTAATTGCCGCTCCCTGCGACACAGCGCTACCTGCAGCATGCAAACCCGCATTTACTTTTTCACCAAACGTCGCGCCCTGTGTTTGCTTAGATACTGCTACCTTCTGTTGAACAGCACTACCCGCGGCATGTAAACCTGCATTTACCTTTTCACCAAATGTAGCACCCTGTGTTTGTTTAGGCACCGTTACATTCATCGATATCCTGTTATGGTAACTGGCCGCATCATCCGGGCAGGCGAACACCATTTCTTCTGTTGTGCCATCGGGATTAGTAATTGTCTGCCTTACAGTACCGCAACTTTCGTTAGCAGGTTCCTGTCCTGTGATATTTCCATAAACAGGTTTACCTGGTTGGTAAGTTCTTTTACCGGTAGCCAAACCACTGCTGGCATCTCTGCCTGCCTTTACCTTTCCTTGATTAACGTCACCGGCATTTCTTTTACCTGAAGCCTGGCCACTTGCATGATCACGGGGTGACGAAATACTATAACGAACGGTGATACCGGTAACAAGATCCCTGATGCCTTGAGATAGCTTTAATGCTTCGATGCCTCCACCCCGACGGGCATCATAGTTGTTTACTTCAGACCTGGTACTCATATAATCAACACCGATGCCAAATGACCAGATATCCGACTTGGTTTTGTACTGCACACCCAGCCCGGTTAAGAAACCAGGGTAAATGCTTTTCGTCGTAGATTCATTTCTATACAGGGCCCTTTGTGCGCCTTTTTGCTGAACACTGATCAGTCCGCTGTTATTAATAAACAAACCTCCTTTTGCATGTGCATATAGTTCTACAGTGTTTCCAAATCTTACCGACGGCCCAAGCAACATATACATATTTTGTTGCCTTGCCTTGCTAACGATCAATCCATCCACCGGAAAGGGTGAACTTTTTAAAAAATTATTGATCGTGGCATCATCGGGAGACGAAGATCCAAACCCCGAATTAAAACCGATACCAACCTTACCCAAAAAATAATCGGCGCCAAACCGGAATCCAACACCGCTTCCACGAAACAGCAAAGAGTCCGCCTTGCTATTCATATCTGAAGAAAAAACGGGTGAAAAAGAAATGCTTAAACCGCGGTTGCTCCTTGCGGCATTTTGGTTAAAGGTTCGCTGGTCTTGCGCGAATACTGATGTTGTAAGAAACAACAGGAATAAAGACGCAAAGCATCTTTGGTGGCAGCTTTTCATGTGATTTGGTTTTATTGGGCTAGAAAAATACAATTAATATTTTCCATATCCTATACCACATAACAATTTTCTTTAATAAATAAAAGTCTTGCTTCATCAGCCCGTTTGTACGGGAATGCCAATTGAATTTAAAAGAAAAGCAAGCGTCAATAAAAGCAAAGGTTTGCTCATTATAAAAACAGTGACTGACGGCTGTACCCAATAAACATTACCATGCTTTCTAAACACCCATCACAAAAAGGTTAAGATGTTGATATCTTTTTGATGCGTACAAGAAGCTGGCATAATTTTTACCATTTCAATATCAAACCAACTTTATGATCCGTACATACTCTTCACAAACAACCAAAGAACTCGCCGTTCGATTCGTATTGGAAAATATCGATTACCGTAAAAGGTGTTTATACCTGCAGGAGATCATTTCCATGGGCAGGGAAAACGATATATGGCGCCAGGCTTTGACAGCTTTTTTAGATACGCCTCCTAATAAATTTTCCATTAAAGCCTTTAGTAAGAATTAAATATTGCTTACGATCGTATCATTAACATGGCTGCCTGGATCAACGTTGGTGTTATTACTTAGTATCGATTCAGCAACCTGATACAACTACTCAGGAATTCTTCGTAGCTATTCTCTGCATCTCATTAACAAATATTTTAACATTTGTCGATGCTTGAGTCCTTTACTCGTTTCACTCCTTTCGCTCATTCGACGCTCCTCTACGTTTACCAGATAGTACGGTTAGCAAAAGCCTAAAATCGCGAGGGTTTTATGTTTTAAGTGGAAATACTTCTATTTTAGCCGCTAAATCAATTGGTTACTATGAAAGAGGCTCTTCTCTTCTTTCTTTCCTTTAGTATTGTTTGCAATGCCTGGTCACAGAAATACCAGATTAACTGGGGTGATGAGATCAAATTAAAAAAAGGCACCACCGACCTCGACATTGTTTCGGCAGATAATACCGGATTGTATTTTACAGAGTCACGACTGAAAATGAAGAGCTATTTTGTAATAGGGTCCACCTATGGAAACGCTCAGAAATTGATAAAGTTTGACAAGAACTACAGCGAGGTATTTGAAAAAGAATATAAGAAAGAGATGAAAGGGCTCGACTACCATAGTTTTCAACCGCTCGAAGAGGACATCTATCTTTTTGCGACCGACTACATAAAAAAAGAAAAACTCTTTAAAGCCTTTGGTGCCAAAATAGACAAGAATACCGGAGATGTGGTAGGTGAATTCTCAGAGCTGGGCAGCTATACTTTGGAAAGCAAGCGAGATGACTATGAAATGAAAATGAAGCCGATTCGCAACGGCAGGAACTTTTTAATGGTCGCTAATATTTCAGGTAAAGACAGGATCTCTCTCGGCATAAGCCTTTTGGACAGGTCATTGAAAATAAAAGAGAATACCGTCATCGATCTTTCCTTTAACCACAACGAATTCAGTTTGCAGGATGTTCAATACGCCTCCAACGAAAAGATCATCCTGCTTGGAAAGCAATTTGAAGAAACACAGGTGGGTAAAAAGAAAAGAAAACGTTTTGTTTTCAAGCAATACGTGATGATGATCTATAACAAAAAAGGAGTAAAAGAAAAAGATATCGCATTGACCTCCGGGGATAAATTTATTATCAGCGGGCAATTGATTGAACAGAAAGACGGTGGAATGCTGCTGGCTGGCTTTTATAGTAATACGGCCAAAAAA
>JANOCH010000120.1:0-2918 GCA_031412015.1 Chitinophagaceae bacterium | reverse complement strand
GTCTTTTTGATGAGGTTACATCACGGTATTCCTGGTATGCTTTCCAGGATGTGTTCATTACCTCATCTACCAGTTTCTTAATGTTTTCTTCCATATCTCCTTCTATCTTCTATGATATCTCGAAACTCTTAGTATACTGATTGAATCCCAGGTTTTGATCAATTACTTCTCCTTCAAGGTCATAATCATAGGCCTTGGTGATTTTCACATGGACAAAATCACCGATTGGTAATTTTTTGGTAGCAGGAATGATCACTTCATTATCAACCTCCACACTATCAAATTCAGTTCTTGCAAGGTATCTTCCGGCCTCTTTTTTATCAATAAGGACTTTGTAAATGTTTCCAATCATTTCCTGGTTTTTCTCCAGGCTTATTTCCTGCTGAACGTCCATCACTTCCTGTGCTCTTCTTTCTTTTTCTTCCTGCGGCACGTCATCTGCAAGGTCATGGGCGGAAGTGCCTTCTTCATGTGAATAGGTAAAGATACCAACACGATCAAATCGCTGACGCTCCAGGAAACCCTTGAGTTCTTCCACATCATCCAATGTTTCGCCGGGAAAACCGGTGATCAATGTAGTCCGCAAACAAATACCCGGCACTTTCTCACGGATGGCGGCGGTAAGGTCTTCCATCTCTTCCCTGGTGATCTGCCGTTTCATCGCCGCGAGCATATTGTTGGCCGCATGCTGCAACGGCATATCAAGATAGTTGCAGATATTTTCCCTCTCCTTCATAGCATCCAATATATCCATGGGAAATTTGGATGGATAAGCATAATGCAAACGGATCCATTCCAGTCCTTTTACATCAGACAAACGACGCAGCAGGTCGGGTAACATCCTTTTTTTATAAATATCCAACCCGTAATAGGTGAGTTCCTGGGCTATCAGCATTACCTCTTTCACTCCCTTCTTTACGAGACTTTCCGCTTCTCTCACTAATTCGTCTATCGGCTTGCTGATATGCTGGCCTCTCATTAAAGGAATGGCACAAAAAGAACAGGTGCGGTTACAGCCCTCTGAAATTTTCATGTACGCATAATGCTGAGGGGTCGCCAATAAACGCTCTCCCAACAACTCCGTCTTATAATCCGCTTCAAACTGCTTTAAGATCAGTGGGAGTTCCATGGTTCCGAAATAAGCATCCACCTCGGGTATCTCGGCTTCGAGATTATTTTTATAGCGTTCACTCAGGCATCCGGTAACATACACCTTATCCAATTGACCTCTTCTCTTCAATTCCACCTGGTCAAGAATTGTATTAATGCTTTCTTCTTTTGCCTTATCAATAAACCCGCAGGTATTTACTACGACAATATTATGGTCCAATTTTTTATTCTCATGTACCACTTCAATATCATTAGCGAGCAACTGGCCGCTCAACACTTCACTGTCCACCATATTCTTACTGCAACCGAGTGTGATGATATTAACCTTATCCCTCTTTAGTGTCTTTGTTTTCATGCGGCGCAAAGGTAACAAGAAAGGCCTAAAGCTGAAGGGAAGACACCCTTTATTATATGGTAGTAGAAAAGGGAAATAAGTGCCTGATAGTGTGGCTTTAACTACTTTGTAAGAAACTCAAAAAAATCGCAAATCTAAAATAGCTGCTACCTGGTTTGAATTGTATCAATCTTCTTGAAATCATCCTTTAACCGCTCATACAAATGCTCATATATAGCATAATTTTCCAGGTAACGCTGGTGCAATAAAGGATCAGGCTCAAATTCTTCGTCAATCCGTACGAAGCGCTTGATTTCCTTCCATTCTTTTATATGACCTAAAAATTGCATAGCCATAAAAATTGCTCCCATCGCTGACGCATCGCCGGCATGGGAGACACTCATCTTTTTATTCAATATATCGGTCATGATCCTCAACCAAAGCTTTGACTGTATAAATCCTCCATTCGCAAAGATCGTATGAACCGGTTCGCCTGTTTCCTCTATCGCTTTTACGATCTGCAAAAGGGAAAAACAAATACCCTCCAATACCGCCCGGATAAAATGCGCCTTTGTGTGGATTGGGCTAATTCCAACAAATACACCCTTCGCCGACGCATCCCATACCGGCGCTCTTTCTCCATATAAATACGGTAGAAATATCAACCCCATCGATCCTGCAGGAACAGATGCCGCTTTCTCCATGATCTCTTTCATTTTTTCCTGCTCTGAAAGATCATTGTCAAGAAAAACATCCATTAACCATTTTAAAATAATGCCGCCATTGTTGATAGCACCACCCGATAAAAAAGTTTTTTCGTCAAGCCTGTAATTGAACAACCGCTGCTTTTTATCATCAATGGGATAATCAGCAATTTTCCTAACAGCGCCACTGGTGCCGATAGTTAGTGCCAACTCCCCGGGCAGCACCGCCCCCGCCCCGATATTGGCGAGACATCCATCACCGGCGCCGATCAGGAAGGGTATACTGCCCGGTAATCCAAGGACAATGCGATATTCTTCTTTTAGCCTGGTAAAACTTTGAGTCGGGGAAACAGGGGTTGATAGTTTTTCGCCACTGATGCCGGCAAACTTCAGCGATTCATCACACCACTGCAATTGATGAATATCAAAAAGCCCGGTGGCCGAGGCAATGGAATGATCAATGACAAATTCATTGAAGAACCGGTGAAAAATATATTCTTTGGCGGAAATGAATTTATGAGCGGCCGTAAACAGTTCCGGCAGTTCCTCCCTGACCCAGGCTATCTTACAAAGAGGCGACATGGGATGTATGGGCGTACCTGTATCGCGATAAATAATATCGCCCTGTTTGGTATGCCTGATCGCCTGCGCATATTTATTACTCCGCGTATCAGCCCAGGTCAACAGCGGTGTCAATGGATCACCTTGTTTATCTACGACCATAAGACTATGCATTGCCGCACTGAAAGAAATACAGGAAATACTTTCGG
>JANOCH010000119.1:0-4231 GCA_031412015.1 Chitinophagaceae bacterium | reverse complement strand
GTATCGAAAAAATATTCCCTTTCGATATTATACCCCGCATTTTAACAGGGGCTGAATGGGACCATATAGAGCAGGGGATCAAACAAAGACTTAAAGCACTTAACTTATTTCTAAAAGATATTTACTCAGAAAAGAATATTCTAAAAGACAAGGTGATTCCGGCTGACCTCGTAGCTTCCTGCCCACAATATACCAGGGAGGTCTTTGGTATCAAGGTGCCCCATGACCTGTACGTTCATATATCCGGTATCGATCTTATCCGGAGCCAGGACGGCACATTTTATATACTAGAAGACAACCTCCGTACACCTTCAGGAGTATCCTATATGCTGGAGAACCGTGAAGTAACGAAGAAGATATTTCCTGGTATGTTATCTAACAGCCGCGCCAGGATGATCAACAATTATCCCCTGTTGTTACATGATATACTGGTAAGCCTGGCCCCTCAGCAATTGTCTAACCCAACGGTAGCTTTACTAACTCCCGGTGTTTACAATTCAGCTTATTTTGAACATACATTCCTTGCCCGGCAAATGGGAATCCCATTGGTGGAAGGCAGGGACCTGGTGGTGGATAATCATAAAGTGTATATGAAAACCACTGCAGGTTTGCAACAACTGCATGTTATTTACCGCAGGATCGATGATGATTATCTTGATCCCCTTGTCTTCCGTCCCGAAAGCGCTTTGGGAGTGCCGGGATTGATGAGCGCCTATCGGAAAGGTAATATTGCTATTGTAAATGCCGTAGGTAATGGCGTCGCCGATGATAAAGCAGTATATGCCTATGTACCGGATATGATCAAATACTACCTGAATGAAGAAACCATTATACCAAATGTGCCTACCTATAGTTTGGAAGATGAGGATGCAAGACAACATGTATTTGACAATATCGAAAAAATGGTGGTGAAGAGGACAAACCAATCGGGTGGATATGGAATGGTGATGGGTAACTCGGCAAGCCCTGAGGAATTAGCGGGAATAAAAGCAGCCATATTGGAAACACCCCGTGAGTTCATCGCACAACCGATCATAAAACTTTCAACCGTTCCTTGTTTTATAGGCGGCAAACTGCAACCACGGCATGTGGACCTTAGACCATACGCACTTTGCGGACCTGATGGAATAAAAGTGGTACCCGGTGGTTTAACAAGAGTGGCATTAAGAGAAGGGTCGCTGGTGGTGAATTCATCACAGGGTGGTGGCAGTAAAGATACCTGGGTAGTAGATTTGTGACCCGATAGCTATCGGGTGGTGAATTCGCAAACGACCCTTTCACTATTCACCATTGACCATTCACACTAACTAATATATTTAACACTTTAAGAGAATACATGCTTAGTAGAATTGCTGATTCCTTGTTCTGGCTGAACCGCTATATGGAAAGAAACGATTGTCTTGTCAGGGTCATTCGTACTAATTATATTTTGTCCTTTGACTCGGATCATCGAACCGATTTTTCCTGGAAAGATGTGATCACTCTTTTCTCGTATGAAACTGATGCTGCTGCGCAATATGGGGAAAGCGCTTCTTCTTCTTTAAAATACCTGGTAGCTGATACCAAAAATCAGAATTCTGTTAAATCGCTGGTGACAAAGGCAAGAGAAAATGCCAGAGGTGTACAGGATTATATCACCAAAGAAGTATGGGAGCAGGTCAACCAGTTGTATCATATCGTCAATGATCCGGGTGTTGAAGAAAAGATCGCAGGTTCCAATTCCATGGAACTGATAGACCGGCTGGACCAGAACAGTATCCTGTTTTATGGTGTTATCGACAGCACCATGCCAAGAGGGCATGGATGGCAATTTTTAAACCTGGGTAAATTCATTGAAAGATGCATCCTCACGATAGAAATTGCCTATGCGCATTCGCAAAAAATGGATCACCGGCTGGATACCCCCAGGGATATTCTTTTCTGGAGAAATCTTTTGCTTTCTCTTTCCGGTTATGAACTATACCTGAAATCATATCCAAGAGATCAATACACCCTGAGTGTTGTTGAACATTTTATTTTCAATAAAAACTTCCCCCGTTCATTGATCTATTCACTCCATCGCATCAAAAGATACCTGAAAGAAATAGCGGCGCATACAAAAATTGAGGGAACGGTAAGGCTTGAAAAGCAATTGGGTCGTATCTGCAGCAAAGTTGACTTTGCAGATATGGACACGATAAAAGAAGAAGGATTGCCAGAGTTCCTGGATTCGTTGCGCAATGATCTTACCGATTTTTCGAAACAATTGACGCATATCTATTTTTCTTATGCCTAACCAACGAACCTGATGCCCGTATTTAATATTCATCACATTACAAAATACGAATACGACCGGCCCATAAAAGAAAGTGTGAACGAGATCAGGATATATCCTTTTGCTGACCCTACGCAGGAAACACTGCATCATCAATTAAATATCACCGGTCAACCCGATGTTCTTCTTATTAAAGACTATTGGGGCAACCAGGCCGGAATGTTCAATCTTATTACTTTACACAAAGAAATGGTGATCGAAAGCAATCTGATCCTGAGAACGGTGGGATCATCAACACTTCTATTAAATCAAGACGCCAGTTTAGGTCTTTTGAAAAATGTGACGGCAACGAATCTTTTGTTACAGGAACTTTCAACAATAAATGAGACCGGGTTGAAACAGTCGATCAGCGAACTGTTAAATGAGTTCTATAAAAGCGATATGACCGTTGCGGCGATTATTGAAAAATGCGGCGATTTCATCTTTAACAATTTCCAATACATTAAAGGAATTACCAATATTGAAACAACGGTCGCTGAAATACTCGAACATCGTTCCGGCGTATGCCAGGATTTTGCGCATGTCATGCTCGAAATGTTGCGTAGCCTGGGAATCCCCAGCCGTTATGTAAGCGGGTATATCTGTCCCAACAAGAATGGTATGCGGGGTGAAGGCGCTACCCATGCCTGGATCGAGGCATGGATACCCGGTAATGGGTGGGTGGGCAATGACCCTACCAATAATGTATGGGTAACGAATCATCATGTAAAACTGGCCGTCGGCCGGCACTTCAATGACTGCACTCCTGTCAAGGGAACTTTCAAAGGTGTGGCCCGCCAGTCCCTTTCGGTATATGTATCTATTGGTTACGAAGACGGACAGACCATTGAGGAAATAAATAACGTGAAACTGGAAGCAGCTCCCGGCATCGACGAATCTACTGACTATATTGAAATACTTGCCGGACAACAGCAACAACAATAGGCAATAAGCAATTGAAATGGAACTCGTAATTTGCATTTTTGCACATTGCTAATTGTCTATTGCCTATTACTTTTATGATCCCACTTGCAGAACGAATTCGCCCGAATACTTTAGATGAACTGGCCGGCCAGCAACACCTGGCAGGTAAAGGCAGCATACTAAGAAAAGCTATCGAACATGGCCGTATACCTTCTATGATATTGTGGGGACCACCCGGTACCGGCAAAACAACCATCGCGAATATAATCGCCAATACATTGAATGTCCCTTTCTTTACTTTGAGTGCTATCAGTGCAGGAGTGAAGGATGTAAGAGAGGTGATCGAACAGGCTAAAACAAAACCAGATTGCATTCTTTTCATTGATGAAATTCATCGTTTCAATAAAGGCCAGCAGGATGCGCTGCTTGGCGCTGTAGAAAAAGGGACTATCACGCTGATAGGCGCTACCACTGAGAACCCTTCCTTTGAAGTCAACAGCGCCTTACTTAGCCGCTGCCAGGTATACATTTTAAAAGCTTTGGAAGAAAAAGACCTGGTTCAATTGCTGCATACGGCTATTGAGAAAGATGAAATACTTAAGCAAAAGAAGATCGAATTAAAAGAAACGGCGGCGCTGATCAATATTTCGGGTGGAGATGCGAGGAAATTATTGAACCTTTTGGAGATCGTAGTAGAGGCGGCCCCCTCCAAACCTCCCCCGGCACGTGGAGGCTTCGGCAATACACGAGGCCAGCTTATCGAAGATGCTGACAGCTTAGAAAATTTTCCTAAGAAAAAAGACTCTCCCCAAGGCAAAGACCTTGGGATAGTGATTACAGATGAAATGGTCATGAATATCGCCCAAAAAAAAATCGCCCTGTATGATAAAAGTGGGGAACAACATTATGATATCATCTCTGCTTTTATCAAATCCATTCGCGGTAGTGATCCCAATGCGGCCGTTTATTGGCTGGCAAGAATGATAGACGGGGGTGAAGACGTAAAATTCATTG
>JANOCH010000118.1:0-1769 GCA_031412015.1 Chitinophagaceae bacterium | reverse complement strand
TTGAGGAAACAGGTCCCGGTAGTTTACCGGTAAATCAACATTTCCCCGTGACGCATTAAATATGGTAACCTGCCCTTCAAACTGTGAAATAGCACCATAAACCAGAGGTTTACCAGATAATACACATGCATCGTTGATCATGTAGCGGGTAGAAAAATTATCGGTGCCATCAACAACGACATCAAATGAACGAAAAATTTCCAATCCGTTTTCGACGGTCAGTCGCCCGTTATATGGAATAATATTGATGTCTGGATTTAACCCACGCAATACGGCTGCAGCCCTATCTGCTTTTGGCAACCCGATATCATTTACCGAATAAAGCACCTGCCGGTGAAGATTGGTAAGAGATACCGTATCATCATCCACGATGCCGATCGTTCCTACACCTGCCGCAGCAAGGTATTGCAGAACAGGACAGCCAAGGCCACCTGCACCGACCACCAGTACTTTAGCCTGCAATAATTTTTGCTGACCTTTTTGGCCAAATTCTTTTAAAATGATCTGGCGCTGGTATCGTTCGTATGAAAATTCTTCGTTCATTTTATCCGCCTGAGAATGGAGGTAATAAAGCTACAATACTATCGTTGTCTAAAACAGTATTGGCTGTAATGGTTTGTTTATTGACGGCCATTATATACCGACTGGCGGAAAGTGTTGGAAAACGTTTATTCAACTCGCTGACAAGACTATTGGTATCAGCAATATCATTGAGTGTAAGCTCATGGCTTTTGACGATGTCGGTTAATTGACCAAATATTTTAATCTTTACTGCCATATTTATGCGAATTTACTTTAACTGTTTGTTATTCCTTTACAGATAGTAAAAAAGCTGCAATATCGGCGAGTTGCTGTTCTGATAAATCCATTCCGGAGGGATCGGGCATAAGGCTGGCCTCCTGTTTCTTTTTTGAACTTATTTTCTCCTGTTCTAAATTGTGTTGTTTGCCTGAGATATCTTTTATTGTCAGGGTCCGTTTATTTTCAGCCACGAGGAACCCAAAAACCGATTCCCCCTCCCTGGTGTTAACCAGCCATGGCTCGTATCCAAATACAATTGCCGCACTCGGATTAATGATAGCGTCTAACAAAGCAATTTTATCAAATTTTTTATTGATGGTCGTAAGCTCGGGTCCAATATCAGTTCCGGCTGCGCCAACACGGTGACAGGCCTGGCAGCTTCTAACAAAATTAATTTTACCTGCTCCGGGGTCGCCTGACAGTTGCGAAATGGCATCAATGGAAAATGTTTTACCGGTACCGGCTCGCTTAATATATTTACCAGCCTGGATCCGCACAGATAGGTCCGGGTTCTTAAAAATATGTTCTTGTACGACGGGCAATAAAAGTGCAGGTAATTTATTTTCTGCCATCAGCCCGATGAGTAATTGGCCACCTAGCGAATCACCTGCCATTTCTTGCGTACGCCAGCTTCGCTCATCCTTCGATTGTCGTTCATCCAGTATGACCTCTCTTTTTACTTTCATTGCAGCCAGTTTTCTTTCGTAAGCAGTATTGAGTTTTATTCTTGACCAATCCAACAAAGAGAACCAGTCGTTACTCTGCCTGAATGAAAGCCAGTAAACTACCTGATCTTTTACCTCTTTTACCTTTTCAGCTAATGAAAGCAATGCAAGGGCAGCATTCTTATCATTGACAAACGCCAGCGCTGTGATCATCCTCCTTCTTTCATCAACAGAGAGCAGAGAATCAGCAGCTCGTTGTGTTAAATCATTCACAGCTTTTACCGGATGCAGGCGCCAGGCAAA
>JANOCH010000117.1:0-2767 GCA_031412015.1 Chitinophagaceae bacterium | reverse complement strand
CGTCCTGCTATTACAGCATTATGTGATGTAATTCTTTGCAATTGTTATCCTTTCTGGGAAGGTTGTCCTTTTGAAAATTCATTAGACTACATGAAGGCGATGTATCACCAGGCAAAAGCTGCTGGCAATGGTAAAGAAGTGATCATTACTGAAACGGGATGGCCCAGCATGGGTGAAAATTTAAAAGGCTCTGTGCCTTCCCTGTCAGCTGCGAGGGATTATTTTATCAATACGCAGTTATGGTCATCAAACGAAAATATTCCTGTTTTCTATTTTTCCTCCTTTGATGAATCCTGGAAGGTGGGTGCCGAAGGAATAGTTGGTGCCTATTGGGGAATTTGGGATAAAAATGAAAAACTAAAATTCTAAAATGGATTCATTTAAAAAATTAGGATTAACGCAGGGTAATGCAATATGCTACTCCGGTTTCAGGCAGGGGCAACAACCCGGAGGTGTATATCCATCTTACGAAGAAGTAAAGGAAGATTTACTGATTCTTCAAAAAAAACTGGAAATACCTCAGGTTGTATGACTGTGATGAACATGGAGAAACCGTTTTGAAAGTCATTCTAAATGAAAAACTGGAATTCAAAGTCATGATGGGAGCCTATATAGAAGCGGAAATGAACAATTTCGGATGCCCCTGGGGAGGCGGTGTTTTTTCCGAAGAACAATTGAAGTTGAATCAAGAGAATAATTTAAAAAAAATTCAAAAACTAATTCACTTGGGAAATGATTACCCGGAAATTATTTTTTCGCTCTCGGTAGGCAATGAAGCCTGTGTAGATTGGACAGATCATTATGTTCCTGTAAGCCATGTAGTAGAGTATGTAAATTTGGTGAAAAAATCAGCGATGCAACCCGTCACCTTTTGCGAAAATTATGTGCCATGGTTATTTAAATTGGAACCTTTAGCTAAAGTTGTCGATTTTATTTCCATTCACACCTATCCTGTTTGGGAATACAAGCATATCCATGAATCTCTTGAATATACTAAAGACAATTATTATGCTGTAGCTAAAAAGTACCCCGATAAACCCGTTATAATTACCGAAGCCGGCTGGTCGACAAATTCCAACGGCCGGGGTATAAATCCAGAGAGTGTAAATGAGACGAATCAAAAAATATACTATGAAGACCTGATGGAGTGGACGGCTTCTGAGAATATTCCAACCTTTGTCTTCGAGGCATTTGATGAAGAATGGAAGGGATCCCACGAACCTTTAGAACCGGAAAAACATTGGGGATTATTCAAAATTGACAGAACACCCAAAGTGGTGATGAAACACTATTAGATCTGAAGGCTTTCACGGTTACTTAATTGGCCAAACATCCAAAAAGGATTTTATTATTCCCGTTATGCTTGAATGCAAATCCGGTCAAAAACCCGTTGCGGCAAAAAGGACTGAGTTGAGTAATTACGTATTTTCCTTGGTTCCCGCGTAAAATTTTATACAGGACTATTTTCATTTTACATCCTCATGACCTGCGAGTGTATTATATCGTTCTATTAGTTTTGAAGGTGGTACACTTTATTAGAGAAGAAAGTGATGGTATGATCAGTGGGGAAGGCATTCTTTTCATGATACCGATAGTATAAAAATGGAAGTGGAAAACTGAATCCGGCTAACGGAACTTTTCTCAATGAATTTGGAATTAGGGAAGGAGTCGGTATTTCCTACACTAAAGTAAGGGGTATTGATAACAGTTCTTATAATATTGTTGAACCGCTGATGGACCAGTTGTATGCGGCTGGACCGTACCGGGTGAGTGGATCAATTACACGATAAAATTTGGTAAAACGGGCAAGTACAAGCATTGGACTCATGTACCCGGCAGGCGGAGATGGTGGCCTTTCATTATGGCTGGAAGGAACTGACTGGTGAGTTATTGATCCCCCCCACGAGGAACGATAAAGAGACTATTGCATGGCGTCAATGGCAGCATTGGAATCGCATAGATTTTTTCAACAAGATTATGTGGGGTTAACTTGCATAGTGTCTCACGCCATTCGCCGCTCTGTTACACTCACCCTAACTCTTACTTTATGACCATAATTATATCGCGGCTTAACATTTAGATAACATAGAAATAATATCTTACTAACAATTATGGAGACAGTACTTGTAATGCTGGGAGGGCTTGGTTTGTTCCTTTTCGCCATTTCTCATCTTTCAGAAGCATTGAAAGATTTGCTTGGCGAAAGTGCTAAACGGCTTCTCGCAAAGTTTACCCGCAATATTTTTACTGCGATTCTCACGGGTATTGTTATTACGCTGATCCTTGATTCCTCTTCTGCCGTTATCATAATGGCGATAGTATTGGTGAATGCTAAGGTCCTGACTTTTCGCCAGGCTATTGGAATAGTACTTGGTGCCAATATCGGTACCACTTTCAGCAGCCAGATCATTGCACTGAATGTTGGTAAGTTTTCACCCATTCCAATTTTCCTGGGTTTGCTGTTAGTTTTTTTTGCCAAATCAGACAATGTCTCACGTACCGGGCGGGTCATCATCTATTTTGGTATCCTGTTCTTTGGTCTTTACACAATGGAAAGGGCGGTAGAGCCACTTCGTGATGATCCCCGGTTTATGACCTGGATGTCAAAGTTGGAATCCCCGTTTTTTGGTGCGGGAACAGGTGCATTTGTCACACTTATTATTCAATCATCCTCGGCTACAGTCGGAATGGTTATTACGCTGGCCAAAAAAGGGGGATTCCAACTTTGACATCCAGGTCATAAACCGGGGATCATCACGAAGTGGCT
>JANOCH010000116.1:0-5100 GCA_031412015.1 Chitinophagaceae bacterium | reverse complement strand
GGCACATTTTCACAATCGTCGAACAAGACTAAAACATAATTGGATTTCTTTACCCGTGCTCTAAACGAAACGAGTATACAAAAGATAAGTCATTACACAACTATTAGCATGTTTACCTTAAATTAATGGACACGCAAAGAAAGCTGCCCGCCGATATGAATCTCCGGGCAGAATTCGACGAGGACCTGATCAGGAAGTATCTTTCATAACGGATATTGAAGAATTAAAAGTTCGTGAGAAACTATTGATGCAGGTAAATCCAGGGTAGTTGCTCAACATTGATGAAAGACGGGCGAATAATAGGCTTTAAGAATTGTATAAACAATCAACACTAATTATTTATACCTGTCAAATCCGTACCTGTTATAAAGTTGAAGGTAGCGCTTATCTTGCCGGATCACTTCGAAGACAGGATCTATCTTGTATAATTTAAACATCGATTCGTGGTTATCAAATGCCTTTTCTAAACTCAGGAAACAGGAGTCATTCGACTTATACTGCGAATATATCCTTGCCAGGCAATAATTACTACTCGAATTTTTGGATGCCGGTTTTTCCCTCAAAAGTTTGACGATATTTTTAGTGGCTGCAGGATCATTCTTTTTTAAGTAGGCAATAGCCAGGTAGCTCAGCGTATTTTCGGAAACAGCTAATGGATCTTTCGTTACAAAAGGCTGTATGGATTGAATCATCTGCTCATAATTTCCCGAATAAAATTTGTTACTTGTTTCAAGGTCTTCAAATTCAGCATTAGCCGGAAATAATCTTCTCCCTTCTCTGATAGATTTCTCCGCTGCTGTAAATTTTTTCTTATAGATATAGGCATTGGACACATTAACGTAGCCGTTATAGTCAGCCGGATCCGAATTGATCGCATCCAATGCGAAGGCTTCAGCCTTATCAAAATCTCCCATCCAAACTAAAAAATAAGCATACCTGTTCTTGATAAGAGAGGCCGAAGGGTTCAATTGAATTGATTTTTCGAAATTTATTTTTGCTTCCGCAAAATCCAGTTCTATTGACCAGGCCAACAGGCCAAGTGCCGAATAGCTTTCTGCCAGGTCCGGATCCAGACGAATAGATTTTTTTGCAAACTCCTTGGCCTCCCGGATAGCATTGAAATCCGCATACACCTGGTGAAGATTAATAAGCCAGACTTTGGCAAGAGCAATATAGGCATAGGGCGGAGCGAAAAGCGAATCCATTTTAATAGCTGCCAGGTTATATTCTATGCTTTTTTCATACTCTTTTTCTTTATAAGTATGCAAACCTTTCAGGTATTGTGAATACACTTCCGGATCAGTTTCCTTTTTAATCAATCGTGGTCTTTCTGCATCCGATAGGGTAATCTTCAAATTTTCAACAATATTGCTGGCGATGCTATCCTGTATGGCGAAAATATCCTTCAGTTCTTTATCAAACCGTTGTGACCAGACAGTAGAATTATCTCCAACGCGGATAAGCTGGGTAGTAATTCTAAGATTGTTACCCGATTTTTGAATACTTCCTTCGAGAATAAAACTCACATCTAACTTTTTCCCAATTGCCTCGGCATCCAGACCTTTTCCTTTGAATTGAAAAGAAGAAGTCCGGCCTATGACCTTCAGGGTATTGATCGCTGTAATTGAATTGATGATCTCTTCCGCCAAACCATCAGCAAGATATTCCTGGTCTTTATTGGCGCTCATATCGACAAAAGGCAGAACAGCGATGGATTTGTCTGTAACCTCCGGTTGAACCTTACCAGCCGACATATTTTGATAAATGATAAAAGCTGCTGATGCCAACAGAATTACCAACACAATGGCAATAATACTTCGACTTGAAAAATTGTTTTTTTTCAGCTTCCCTTCTATTTTTTTACGTTGGGGCACAGACAAACCTTCATTGGTCAGGGCGAATATCTCCATGGGTTTGTCCACATTTTTAAAATGAAAGGATCCCAATGATCTTGCGGAAATGATCGGATTGTTCCTGACCTTATCATAAAACTCTGCAGAGACCAGAATCGTATTTTCCAAACCGAGAGATTGAACTCTTGAAGCCACATTCACGGCATCTCCCAGCGCCTTATCTTCTTCAAAGAAAACTTCACCGATATGTAACCCGATTCGCAAAGGAACAACCGGATCTGTCTTCAAATCATTTTGCACGGCTAGCGAACAATTGACGGCGTCGAGAGCACTATGAAATATGCAAAGACTTCCGTCACCATAATAATTTAATACCTGGCCATTATACTGACCTACAAATTTCTCGAGTGCTGCATTGTAGTGTTTTATTACAGACACCGCTTTCAGTTCGTTCTGCTGCATCATTCCCGTGTAACCGACGATGTCAGTAAACATGATGGCGGCTAATTGGCGGGATTGAGGCATTACGTCTGCTACTTTAAAATTTAATGTGACATCTTATATTTCCTGCAAGTTACTGTGCCCCGGCATCTCTCAAATTCTTTTCAATCTCCGCATATCTTTTTTTCCTGGCCCACGCTAATGGAGTTGACCACGGAGCGCCGGACTTGTTGGGATCGGCGCCTTGTTTCAATAAATAGTCAACCATTTCTGTATGTCCCCATCTGGCAGCCATTCCTAAAGGAGTGGATTGATACTCCTCATCAACAGGATTGATATCCCCGCCATGCTTCAGAAGCAATTCCGCTTTATTGATAAATCCTTTCTGCGCCATATCATGCAGAATAGTAACATGCTGCCAGCTCATCGTATTGGGATTCATTCCCTTTTCCATTATATAGGTGGCGCCATCCAATCTTTCGAAATAATAAAACTGTGTCCACTTTAAGATATCCGGAACTTTTGCACCATAGCTCATTAAAAGATCGATCATTTTCCGGTTGTTTTCCTTTGCCGCAAAAACTAAAATCCCTTCGCCCCAAAAATAAGTTCCATCCTTTGCAAAACCAGGATACTGTTTTAGTAGTTGTTCCGTTCTTGTTAATTTTTCTTCATCCACCGATTTTTCAAATTCCAGTTCGGTTTCTGTTCTGCTATAAAGTATTTCTCCATTATCTCCTCTGAACTTCTGCCTTGAAGGATCAGATGAGTATTGATCAAGCAGTTCCACTATTTCGATAAAACCTCTATCATCAGCCATTGTTTGCAGACTTTCCTGGAAAGGATAAAACTTATACCCGGAATTATGCGCACCGTTAGCCAATATATACTTTACTAATTCCGTATGCCCTTCTCTTACGGCGAAATGTATGGGTGGCGTATAGTTATATTGCGCATAAATCAGTTCAGGACAATCATCCACCATTATTTTTACCGCTTCCACATCTCCCTTATAACTCGCCGACAGGATGTTCCAGACTTTTGTGGTAGTGGACACAACTTCGTTAGAAAGCTTCATTGGCAAGTCTAATTTCAGCTCGTTGGGTTGTATCATAATTTATTATTGAGTTTAATGAGTATCGGCATGTATGAACAGAATACGGGAGCCACAACTTGTCCCGTGCTTGATACGGAATAGCCACATAGAACACTCCCGATAGCTATCGGGAAGATGAAAACACATAGATCCCGAAGCTTCGGGATCTATCCACGCCATTCGGCGGGACAAGTTGTGAAAACTATGTGCCTATTGTGCCGCAGCCTGTCCCGACGAAGGAGGGATGGTTCAAAATTCCTCATGGTTCGGTCATACGGATTAGTTTTTATCTTTTCTATTTGACCGGAATTTCATTTAGTATTAATTGCATAAAAACGAGATCAAGCCATCGGTCGAATTTGTAACCGACCTCTTTAAATTTCCCCACTTCAACAAATCCAAGTTTTTTATGAAACTCATAGCTTTTTTGATTGTCAGCATCAATGCCGGCGATCATCGTATGAAAGCCATCTTTTTTAGCTCTTTCGATGAAGGCGATCAATAATTGCTTGCCAATTCCCTGTCCCTGGAAATCATGCTGCACATAAATGGAATGTTCAACACTAAATTTATACGCCTCCCTGTCCCTGAAAATTCCATAAGAACCATAAGCCACCGCAGTACCGTTTATCTCTGCAACCAACACAGGCCTATTATCCAGGTGCTTCTTATCAAACCAATTTTCTACGAATTCATTGTTGCGTGTCTTGTAATCATAAATGGAGGTAGTATTAATAATAGCATCATTCATTATATCAAGAATAATACTTAAGTCCTTATGTTCTGCTTCTCTAATTTGCACGTTTGTAAAAATTTCTAATACCAAACAATAAAATGAAATTAGTTTTTATCCCGGACTAGTTCCTGTCAAAATCTAATTCCACATTTCCATACACCGGTTATCCCGTACAGGTTAGCACCATTCCTTTCTTAATATCCTGCTCCGTCAATACTTCATTATATTTCATCCATACATTTCCGCTGACACATGCGGCCGCGCAGGCCCCGCATCATCCGGTCACACAACTATAGGGCAATTCTACACCCGCTTGCTTCGCTGCCTGCACTATAGTATTGGGGTAGGAACTACTAAACTGGTGTTGTCCATTATCTAAAACAAGTTTAACCTCGTTGCTCACCAAACGATGTATCAAAAATAAAAGTGATAAACTTGCCTGCTTTGTAGTCCGGGTCGCTTCCTTCCGGTGATTCAAGGATAAATGTTTTAGCCTCCCTGGTTTCCTTTATTATTTTCTTGATGCGTAGCTTTTTTCGTAATCCGCTCATAAACCGGTAATAGTGGCTGTAAAACAAACCAATTGCAACAAACGGCTTGCACCTCTATCGCCCTGGAAAACCAGGTTTGTGGGTAAACTACTCAGACTGGCGGCTCATCTTTAACTCACGGACGGGTGGCCGGGTATTCGGAGATAAGTCTTTAGAAAATATGTTCTCAGCGTTCTCAATGCACTCTGCATGATATTTTCTAATCGATGCCCTATTACGGTTAAAAAGTCTGGAATTTACGGGGTATATTAGCTCTCCAATAAAGATATAGTAGTGAGCTTGTTTATAAGAATTTCAATAACTGTACTCGTCTCGTTTATTTTCTTCAACAACGCTGTTGCGCAACTTTGCCAGGGGAGCCTGGGCGACCCTATTGTTAATATAACCTTTGGTTCGGGCGCTAACCCGGGACCAGCATTAAAA
>JANOCH010000115.1:0-2363 GCA_031412015.1 Chitinophagaceae bacterium | reverse complement strand
TTCCCTTTGCATCTTTGCGTGAAATCATTTTGCGTTCCTTTGCCTCTTTGCGTGAAACAAAAAAAGTTTATGAGAAAGATATTATTTGCAATCGCTATGCTGCTGGGTATTTCTGTAGCAGCACAAAAAGTGAAGCTTCTTGACAGTGGCAGTAAAAGCAGTTTGCGTGGCCTGAGTGTGGTAGACGACAAAACCATTTGGGTGAGTGGCAGCAATGGTACCGTAGGCCGCAGCCTGGACAGTGGCCATACCTGGAAATGGATAACCGTAAAAGGTTTTGAAAAAACTGATTTTCGGGATATTGAAGCTTTTGATAAAACAACTGCGGTGATCATGGGCATAGCCGAACCAGCTTATATGCTAAGCACCACGGATGGCGGCGACAGCTGGCAAGTGGTTTTTGAAAATAAAAACAAGGGTATGTTCCTCGATGCGATGGAGTTCTGGAATGAGCAGGCGGGTATCGTAATTGGCGACCCCATCAACGGCCGCTTTTTTATTGCCCGAACTTTTGACGGCGGTCAAACCTGGCAAGGCATACCGCAAAACCTAAGCCCGGTGGCCGATAGCGGCGAAGCTTGTTTTGCCAGCAGCGGTACGAATGTGAGGAAGCTTACCAAAAAAGAAGCAGTATTCATTACCGGTGGCCGGGTGAGCAATGTGCATATCCGGGACACGAAAAAGCGTTTACCGCTGGTAGATGGAAAGGAAAGTACGGGCGCCAATTCTATTGCCGTGAAAAACAAAAAAACCTGGATCATAGTGGGCGGCGATTTTAATACAAAAGACTCCACTACAAAAAATGCAGTGATCACCTATAATGCCGGTCAAACCTGGGTCTCCCCTGCAGTACCTCCTACCGGCTACAGAAGTTGTGTAGAATATTTGAAAAAGAAACAATGGATTACCTGCGGCTTAAACGGGGTAGATATCAGCAACGATGATGGAAATACTTTTGCCAACATCAGTAAAGAAGGATTTCATGTGGTGAGAAAAGCGAAGAAGGGGAAGGCTGTTTATTTTGCTGGTGGTGGTGGAAGGATTGGGAAGTTGGAGTGGTGACGGATGGTGAATGGTCAATAGTCAATAGTCAATGGCGAACGGGCAATGCCTGCCCCTATAGAATGTAGGGGGGGCAATGGTACAAAGAATATTATTCAAATTTATTTTTAGAGGGATTTTGGCGGGTATCGAAAATGGTAATGATGTAAATGATTTTACCAGTGATTTTGGAATAAGCCCTATTGTGCTCTGTGATTAAAATACTTCTGAAGCCTTTGTTTTTTACAGATGGTTTGCCCAGTTTAGGATTCTCGGCAATCTTTCCCAATTTTTCAAAAAGGGTTGTTTGAAAAGCTATAGCAACCTTGACACTCCAGTTTTCTGAGAGGTAGTTTACAATCTGCAAAAATCTTGTGTTGGCTTGTTTTGAAAATTCTACTTTGTATCGAGCCATTTTTGATAATGTTGCATTACCTGTTCAAGTGTGTATGTTTCTCCCCTTTCAACTTCTTTCATCGCTTCCTGAATTTCTGTCCATTGTTCATCTGTTAATTCATCATCCACGTCTGCAGAAGTTTTAAAATCAACCGCATCTTCATAAAGCATATTTAAAGCCTGCTCATCCTCCATCTCATCAATCAAGCGATGAAGTTTTTGTTTGAGTTCTTCTTTACTCATAAAATTCGTTTGTATAAAATTAGTATTTATTGAGTTAAAAGAAAAACCCTGCCAGGTTGAGATGCGAGGTAAATTTTGAAACCCTTTGTCCATGAACGATTGATCTGTATTCAGTGTGCACTAATAGCATTACTAGCAGCAGGGTTCTTCGTTCGTCTATTTGTTTTTAAAGTTAGTTTCAAGGAATTTAAAAACCAGGTCAAAATGTTGTAGAGGCTGCGAGTGGCCACCTTCGATAGCAATATGCTCCACGTTGTATTTAAAATTGTTGGCCTTAAGTCTTTCAATCATCTTTTCAGCCATTGGCGTTGAAGGACTAAACTCATCTTTTGTTGCCGACAATAACAGCACAGGACCCCTGATATTTTCAACTTCTATGAAGGCTTTTTCTACTGCCAGGCTATCTTTTAACATTGCCTCAAATGCACCTCTTAAATCTCTCTTCATTAAATATGGAACTGCTTCTTCATTGACAGGCACAAATGGTAGTTCCTCGTTTTGATAGGTCCAGGTAGATGTAGCAAAGTGATTTGTGTTACCGGGGAATGTTACATTACTTGCTACTATGCCTATAACGCATTTAATGTCTTTGTAATAGCTTCCTAAAAGTAATGCCAGATCTCCGCCTCTTGAACCGCCGACTATTGCAATTTTTCTTTTGTTGATCTGCCCGTTTTTAGAAG
>JANOCH010000114.1:0-4823 GCA_031412015.1 Chitinophagaceae bacterium | reverse complement strand
TTGATGGAACATTGAACCAGTTTTTTGATGCCAAAGACCTTGGCGGTATTCAATCGGCTGTTACCTGCCTGGGCGTACGCACCTGGTATAGTAAAGATGCTCCAGCCGTTCCCAAATATGACCGTTATTTTAAAGGTTATATTGATGAATTCAGGATATGGAATACCTACATGAACCAAACACTGGTTTCAAAAAATAGCAATGTGCGTTTAATGGGTAACGAATTGGGGCTAATGGCCTACTATCCATTTGAGAACTATGAAATGTTCCAGGGTAATACCAGTTTGTATTCTTCGCTGAAGGATGCAAAAGTTCAGGAAGTGGCCAATACCGTTGTGCCGGATGCAACGGTGCTGAATGCTCCATTCAGCGACGAAGCGGCACCCATGAAAGATCACGGTCCTGTTAGCAACCTGAAATTTGATTTTGTGGTGAACAACGATGCATTGATCATAAACCTCCAGGAACCGAAACAATCTATTGATAAAACCATTGTCACTCTTCAATCAAAGAACGTACGTGACCTGAACGGCAATAAGGTTTTATCGCCCGTTACCTGGACAGCTTATATTGACCAGAACCAATTAAAATGGAGTGATGATCAAATTAACCTGGTTAAAGATTTTAATACTGCATTGAAATTTGAAAGCCACCTGGTAAATAGTGGTGGAAGCTCCCAACATTTCGCATTGTCAAACCTGCCTTCATGGCTAAAAGCCGATCCTTCAAACGGAACAGTGGATCCGAATGGCAATCTTAAAATTGAATTTACAGTGAATGAAGGGCTGAATATTGGAAGCTACGAAGAGATCATCTTTATGCGCAACGATAACAACGAAACGGAAGCGCTCAAATTGACCCTGCAGGTCAAAGGCAAGAAGCCCGACTGGACTGTTAAGGCATCCGATTACCAATATAATATGGCGGTGTATGGCAAAATTCGTCTCAACACCATTTTCTCTGTTAATAAAGAGGATATGCTGGCTGCGTTCGTCAACGGCAAGTGCATTGGGGTTAGCAATAACACATACAATTCAACAAAAAACTTGTGGTATGCATTCCTTACTGTCTATAGCAACGATCTCGTTAACACCAATGTCGAGTTCAGAATATGGCAGGCAAGCACTGGCAAAACCTTTAGGGCAACGCCGTCAACTGTTATAAACTTTGCGGACAATGCAATAATAGGAACACCAAATGTGCCGGTTATCTTTGATGGAAGTACTACACTCTACAAGGATATCACCGTAAACGAAAACTGGAACTGGGTATCGTTTAACCTGTTGATACCAGTTAATACCCCAATAAGTACAACACTTGCGAATGGGAATTGGACCAGTAGCGATTTAATTAAAAATGACCTTACTGGTTTTAGCAATTATACCAACAGCGGTTGGGTGGGAAGTTTAACAAGCCTTGATAATATTTCACTCTTCAAATTGAAAGCCACTTACGCACAATCATTAACTGTAAACGGCATACCCGTAAATGTTGCCACCACACCTATTCCACTGAAAGGCGCCCGTTGGAACTATATCAGTTATCTGCCCCAGGTAAATGCTACAATCAAAGAAGCCTTAGCCGGATTCAAAGCGGCGGATGAAGACGTGATTAAATCACAGACAGGATTTGCGATGTACAGCGCACAAAACGGGTGGATAGGAAACCTCAATTACCTCGAACCAGGCAAAGGTTATATGTTATATAGGAAACGCGCAACCGATACGGCTTTTTATTACCCGGTTATTAGCGGAAGCCTTTCCGGTAAACCAGGAGGGAACTTTATTCCAAATGCCGATCAGCGTCCGGTTCCGGGTAACTACACCAGTTCCAATAATATGACCATTACTGCCATCATTGCACCCGGCTTTGAATTCAGGAATGATGACAATATACTGGCTTATGTAAATGGTGAACTGCGTGGAAAAGCGAAGCCTGTACTCAATCCGGAGATAAACAAGCTCACCTGGTTCTTTAACATTGGTGGAGAAGCAGAACAGTTCATTGTATTTATGATAGAAAGAGGGGGAAGCATCGTAGCACAATCCAGTACTGTTATGAATTACAGGACCAACACTATTATCGGCACGTTGACTAAACCGTTGGAATTGCATTTTGTAAAACAGGCCGATGCCATTACAGTATATCCAAATCCTTTCAACAGCACGGTAAACATCAGTGCTGACTTGAGAGGATTGGGAGTCGGCGGTAGCCACGAAATACAAATGTCGGTAGTGGATCTGGCTGGCAGACTGGTATGGAACGGGCCCATTCAAAAAGTATCCGGTACGGGTTACAAAACTTCCTGGAACGGCGCAAGTACTGATGGCACACCGTGCAGCGCAGGAGTGTATTTCATCCGCGTAATGGTTAATGGTATTCCGCATTTTTATAAAGTGATAAAACAATAGTCAGCAACATTCAAAATTGTTTACAGCAGGAACATAATAATAACCGTTCTGCTGTAAACCTTACTTTAAAGCAATTTTGTATGAAATGAGCCATAAAAATTTTCGAGCAATCTATATAAACCGCGATGAAAATTTTTGTGGAGAATTCCATTTGACCAAAAAGCAATAAAAAATATACAAATGAAAAGGATATCATCAGTGCTTTATATTTTTTTAGTTGCGGCAACGCTGGGCTGCAGTAAAAATCCGGCTGATATACAGGAAGAAGCAGCGACAAAATTTCCTGTACCAAACTGGAAAACAGATGATACAGGTAAGTACCCGGCCACCATGTCGGCAGTTTTTACTTTACCTGCAACGCTTGCCGGCAGTTCTATGGAAAATGATAAACTGGCTGCCTTTGTAAATGACGAGTGCCGTGGTGTTGGGGTTATAGTAGAGAATAATAATCAAAAACTTTTCTTTGTTTTGATACAAGGTTTGCCCGAAGAGACAAACAAAATAACAATTAAGTATTACAGCAATAAAACCTCCTTTATGTATGAATCACGGTCTGCGTTGACTTTTTTGGCAGATGGCATATATGGCACGGCTGAAAATCCGAAAATACCAGAACTTACCCAGTTAAAGTAATAACGGGCACTATCATAAATTTTGATGGTTAGTTTGCAGCAAAAAAACTTACCTGTTAAATATTTTTCGCACTGGCCTTTTTAACCAGGCGATCTCCTCGTTTCCTGCAAACGCTGTGTAATATTTATTAATCGATCACCATACAATTTGCAATTGGAAAATCACTTTTTATAGCTAACTTGATAATAGCTATCGGGCTTATGAAAGAGAAGGCTAATCATATTCTTTCTTACTCATTAAAAAAAAATGTCTTTTTTATAGGTTTATTTTTTTTATCCAATATTGCTTTTTCGCAATGTGCTGCTCCAATAAAAAGCTTTCCGTACAACGAAAATTTTGAAACATCAAACGGCAACTGGAGTACTGGTGGCACATTTTCTGACTGGGCCTGGGGGACACCATCAAAACCCGTTATTAGTATGGCGGGATCTGGTGTAAAATGCTGGATAACTGGCGGCTTAAATGTGCAGGGTTACAACGGGGATGAAAACGCATGGTTAAAAAGCCCGTGTTTTGATTTTACCAATCTCAAACATCCTTATTTGAGGTTTAAAGTTTTTTGGGAAACGGAAGGAAAGAACGATGGCGCGAATCTTCAATATTCGATCGATAAAGGCGTCACCTGGCAAATGATCGGAAGCAGGAATGAAGTCAACCCCTGCTTAACAGAAAAATGGTATAACGATGGGCCTCTTATAAGTTTAGGGACCCAGGACGCATGGTCGGGAAATATGCAATCTTCAAAGCCGCCATGTATTGTGAGTGGTGGAAGCGCTGGTTGGGTAACTGCCAAGCACAATGTTCCCAACCTGGCAGGTAACCCAAATGTTATTTTTCGTTTTTTATTTGCTAGCAATGCCGGTTGCAATGAGTTTGATGGTTTTGCCGTTGATGATTTTACTATTGAAGAAGCGCCGGCCAGTACAGCATCATTTACCTATAATTGTTCAAGTAATCTTAGGGTAAATTTTGTGAATACCTCTACTTTATGCCCGACATCATTTCTTTGGAATTTTGGTGATCCATCTTCAGGTTCAAATAACACATCTTCCCTTGCCAACCCCACGCATGCGTATAGTTCGGGAGGTAATTATCACATTAGCCTGACCGTCTCCGGGCCAGGAAACACTTCTTCCACTTTTACGCTCCACAAATTAGAGATCATAGAAAATATGATCGCTTCCATTGTGTCTCCGATTCGATGTTACGATGATACTACCGGCTCGCTTACTGTAAATTTTGTTGGCGACAGTTTGGGTGTTAGCTATCACTGGGACAGCGATCCCGTGCAAAATACCCGAACTGCTGTCCACCTTGGCGCCGGGGATTATAATGTAACCATATTAAATAACGAAGGTTGCCCCGCCTCCGCTCATATATCACTGGGAGAACCACCGCCCTTGTTATACAAGCTTACCACTATTAAACCCAGGTGTACTGCCAGTAACGGAAGCATTGATATTGCCATGCTTGGCGGAAACCCTCCCTATACCTACAGCTGGCTGCCGAATGTAAGCAATACCTCATCGGCAAGAAACATTCCATCGGGTATGTATACAATTGCCGTTACAGACAATAACAGGTGTTATAAAATTATCAATGTAGAACTTCCGGATGAGGGTGATCTCGTTGCTTCGATTTCGGCCACTAAAGATGTAAGTTGTTATAACGGCAATGATGGAATGGCAATGGCCAGTGCTATAGGAGGAAACAGACCTTATACTTATTCATGGTCGCCGACGGGCGTGAACTCAGCCTTCAACAATAACCTGGCTGCAG
>JANOCH010000113.1:0-1791 GCA_031412015.1 Chitinophagaceae bacterium | reverse complement strand
CAGATTTGCCGGCCAATACTTCCGCTTCATCGATTTTTGCTGCACTTTCCGGATCGGCTATCACCGCAGCGGGCATCAATTTGGCGAAACGATAAACAACATCATGCACACTCAGCATCGTGGCCGCCGGCACCAGGCGATATCCACCTTTTATCGAAACAAGAACCGTTAGCCAATTCTCGGGCAACAAAGGCATTTGTGAAAAGATCACATCCTGTTGGTTCAAACCTTTTCTACGCAGAAAGTTTAAGAATTGATCACAATGCTCCTGCAAATCTTTAAAAGAGAAATTTTTTGTTTGTACGGAATCAGTCCAGGTAAGAGCCGGCATATCGGGATGATCTTTTACATGGATATTTTCAAAGACCTCTTTCACCCAATTAAAATTATCCGGCTTTGCAATATTTAATGTTTTTAGCTCTGCAAATTGTTTATTTGCTATCATCGTTCTGATCTGCCGATACAGGTCTCCTGTTTGCATAAGAAAATATTGAGATGTATAAAATTAACGAGAACAGGGAATGAATTTTGAAATTTTTCATCCTGATCTTTATTGACAAGCATATTAATCGGGTATATTATAAAACATGGTTGATTCATTTGATTTTTTATAAGTAAATTGAAACCCTGAATAAAATTTAACCAGATGAAAAAAATATCAACGATCAAATTGCCTCTTTTTTCCCGGTGGATACTAACGCCGGTTATTGTACTTGCGATTTCATTTTCAACTGCCAAAGCCATCGGATTTCCTTCTGATAGGATGGATGAAAGTTCGGTTGAGGGAAGATGGGATCTGACCATGTATTCCGATGGAAAAGAATATCCTTCCTGGCTGGAGATCCGGCATTCGGGAACTAAAATGCTGGTAGGTCATTTTGTTTTTATTACAGGTAGTGCACGTCCTGTTTCAAGGGTCAATTACAAAGATGGAAAAATCAGTTTTACGTTGCCGCCACAATGGGAAGACGGTGAAAATGATTTTTCAGTAGAAGGTGTATTACAGGGAGATATTTTGACCGGCACCCTGGTAACAAGTGATGGAAAAAATTATACCTGGAAAGGAGTGAGGGCTCCTGCGTTGCGTAAACCCATGCCAGCCGCCTGGGGCAAACCCATCAAACTTTTCAACGGTGTTGATCTGAAAGGCTGGCGGGCCCTTGGCGAAAACCAGTGGATAGTAGAGTCAGGAGTATTGAAAAGTCCTAAGTCGGGAGCTAATCTTGTGAGTGATCAAAGTTTTACTGATTTTAAATTGCATATCGAATTCCGTTACCCGAAAGGAAGCAACAGCGGTGTCTATCTCCGCGGTCGTTACGAAGTACAGATCATGGATAGTAAGGGACAGGAACCGTTAAGCGGTCTTTTCGGAGGTGTATACGGTTTTATATCACCGACTGAGCAGGTTGCGAAGAACCCTGGTGAATGGCAGACCTACGACATTACCCTTGTTGGAAGAATGATAACACTGGTGGCCAATGGCAAAACTATTATTTGCAACCAGGAAATACCGGGTATAACAGGAGGTGCATTGAATAGCAAAGAAGGAGAACCCGGGCCCTTGTTGATACAAGGTGATCATGGTGCTATTGAGTATCGCAATATCATTATTACTCCAGCGAAATAACGAAAGTGATCAACCATAGGGGCTGATCATTTAATGATCAGGAATGAAGGCATTAAATAGAGCAGGCAATAAACTTCTCTATTTAATGCCATTTATTATTTTTTTCATCCTGATTCAAACTTAAACAAAGTCGCGGACGACGAAAGGGTTCGCCGCCCATTACC
>JANOCH010000112.1:0-7713 GCA_031412015.1 Chitinophagaceae bacterium | reverse complement strand
ATTGACCGGTCACCTGTGGCAACTTACTAAAACTTGTATACTTTAAAACTATCTCCGGGGGGAATAAAAAAAATCACTGCTTTTGGCAGTGATCTCTTTAAAAAATTCTTTTCTACTTGGACGGTAAAAAAAAGCTGAGAAGTTGAACGATGCTGGGTTTGGTTTTTAGGATTTTTGGATCGGTTCTTCAGGATTTTGGATCAGTTTTTCAGGATGATATTGGATAAGTGAATCAATCAACTTCTGGTACAAACATAGACCGTTCGGGCTAGCCCCGCAAGAGAAAATGTACCAGTTATTGGCTGGAGATCTACGTGTAGAAAAACAGAAGGTTTACGTGATCAGGCTTTACCTCTTAATTTGGATCAAGTGTTATTGTTCGAGTCAGTGCAATTGACAGAGTTTTTGACAGATATCAAAAGTCGGCATGATCGAAATCAGTCGTTTTTTTTGTGGCGCCCGGTACTTTAGTCGCTTTCAAAACCAAAAAACTGCCAATGACTACTACTGCTACTGTTTCGGTAAACCGTAATGCCTTATTGTTTTTACGCATCAGTATTGGAATTATTTACCTCTGGTTCGGAACACTAAAATTTTTCGAGGGATACAGCCCGGCCGAAGACCTGGCCATCAATACCATCAACAAATTGACTTTCGGACTGATACCCGAACCCCTGAACATAACGTTACTGGCCACCTGGGAATGTGTTCTTGGGATCTTGCTGATAGTGGGAAAATGGTTGCGGACCGCATTGGTATTGTTGCTTATCCATATGGTATGCACGTTTACGCCGTTATTATTTTTTCCTTCAGTTTCATTTAAGTATGCGCCATATGGTTTTACGCTGGTTGGGCAATATATCATGAAGAATATCATCATTATCTGCGCGGCGGTGATATTATGGCCGCAAAAATCAACGCCCGCTGCAGCTTAACTGTTTTGAATAGGAAAGCCCAGGGGAATTCATTGTGAAGACTCACTAAGATCAGTATCTCTGCTGCCGCAGGTCATAACTTAAGAAGATAAACGTAATTACCTTATACAGGTGATAATATTCTTATTTATTCTTAATACTTAAGTTATGAAATACATTCTTCTTTTTGCGATCATCTGCCTTTCTGCTGAAGGCAATTCCCAGCAATGGGCCAAACAATACGATAATGTAGATGAATTTAATTGCGAAGTGGCTCTTGTGACCAAGGCGGGTATGCATGGCTTTGTAAATAAATCGGGCAAAGTGGTGATACCGCTTATTTATGAAGATGCTCTTCATTGTACAGAAGGACTGGCTGCGGTAAAGAAAGATGGCAAATGGGGTTTCGTGGATAGCGCCGGTAATGAAATAGTGGCCCCGCAATACAATGATGCTAATTCTTTCGCTGCCGGCCTGGCTGTCGTAATGAAAGGAGAGAAATTTGGATTTATTGATCGTGCCGGTAAGGCCGTTATTCCACTCAGTTATGACAATGCGACCAGTTTTTCGGAAGGCCTTGCGGCCGTTAATAAGAACGGATTGTGGGGTTTTATTGATAAAACAGGTAAAGAGGTCATTAGCTGCAAATATGGTTTTGCCGGCTCTTTCAGCGATGGTATTGCCAAAGTGTTGAAAGATAGCAAGTGGGTAGAAATCGATAAGAGTGGGAAGAAAATAAGCGACTAAGGTTACGACTTCCCTTCACTTTTTGCCAGTTTGGGGTGTAGCTGTTTCGCATATTAGGTTTAAATAATTTGTTCGGTACTAAAGCAACATCTAGACGAGCATGGCACGGGTAATGAGGTTTACACTACACTGACTTGTGATTTCTTCTGATAAAGCGTAGTAATAGAAAGCACAACGCAGTGATATAAGGTGCCTTTCACCGACAACCAGCAAAGACAGCGTGAGACATCGCTTTGCCCGTTAGAATGAAATATTGATCCCCGCTGCAGGATACAGTTTGCGGTAGCTAGCGCCCCTGTTGTAGAACTCCAATCGTTCTGGTTTCATTATAAACTTGATCGCTGCCGCGCTTTCGTTGTTTTTATTAGCAGCGATGAATAAAACCAACAGCGCTTCCAATTAAAACTGCCCCGGTAATATATGCGTAAGTGTCAAAATTCCTCTGGAGCCTACCAAGGTTAAACCATTCTCCTGCCGATTCAGTTTAACCTGAACTATTTATTGCTGTAATATAAAGCTGGTGGGATTTAGTTAAATTAGAAGCGCCAAAGCTTATCCTCCATGAAAAATATACCCAGCTTTACTTTAGTCGGTTTGCGAGCTACAGCAAAATTTAAATTGAGAAGGATAATCCCTTTTTCATCAGCAACCATTAAATTCAGCATATGAGCACCAAAGCACCAAACCCTCCTGAAAGACCTGGTAAAAAAAATGACCAGATCATATCATATTATGAATTAAGATTGTTGATAGGAGGGGCGGGCATATTACTTCCCCTATTATTGTTTATTGGTAAACTTATTTTTAATGGTTCAGCTCAAATTGAGTATTCAATCAGCGACTATTATGACAATGGTACAGCGGGTGATATCCTGGTAGGTGTATTGTTCGCATTGGGTTTTTTCCTATTGTCATACAGGGGATACGATGCTATTGATAGTAAGGCGGCCAACCTGGGCTGTGTATTTGCACTGGGTGTGGCCCTTTTTCCAACGACCAGCGATAATCAATGGGTTCATAAACTGCATTTTGTTTTCGCCCTTCTACTTTTTTCAGTCTTTATTTTCTTCTGTATCTATCTTTTCAGAAGAAGTGATCCACGGAACCGATGCACGAAGCAAAAAGAAACACGTAACAAAGCTTACCTGGTTTGTGGTATCATTATGATCGTATGTATTGTTGGTATCGCTATCTGCAGTTTTTTACTGGAAGAGTTAAGCGCAAAATATAACCTGGTTTTCTGGCTGGAAACCATTGCGCTTATTGCCTTTGGGTTTTCATGGATCACCAAGGCTGAATTCCTGTTTTGGAAGGATGATGATACCGTTGAAAAAAAAGCTCAATTGTAATAAAGCATTTCGGTGGACCTATTGCCACAAAAAAAGTAGCCATGCGTATGTGAACATACAGCACGGCCACCTTGTTTAAGCCCGGTTTTTCACCAGGAGGCTCTATGTAGAATCAATCAGTTTTTTACCGCCTACTTTTTATCTTTAACATATTTAAACACCTGCGTGATCTTGCCATCTGCATTCACCAGCATTTTTACTTTGCTGTTGGCGTTTTTCAATTCAACTTCATACGTCTTCTTATTTTTTTGAAATTCCCTGTTGACATTGGTAATATTATAATCCTGGTATCTTGTTTTTATTGCGTTTTTTACCGCGGTATTCACTGCTGTGGGGAGTTTGGTGAAATCTTTCATTGTATAGGCCGACCCTACCCAGTCACCGTCACTCTCATACCAGCCATAATAATTTTCATTATCAAGATCAAACTTTACCAGGTAATCTTCTGTTTCCATTTTTTTCCATCCGGCCATTCTTAAATCGATAGGAACAGCGGCGAGTGAATCATAATTTGACCAAACAATATTGGTAGCGCCGGGATATTGAGTAGTAAACGCTGTTTTTGTTGCTTCACCTACTGTTACATTCTCTGCGGAAGACTTATCGGTTAATGAAGATCTTGATGAATCAACGGCTGACGGCATCTTTGTTGAATCCGTGGCCGCCTGCATTTTGGTAGAATCCACAGATGACGGCATCTTATTGGAAGAGTCCACAGATGACGGTAATTTATTAGAAGAATCGATCGCAGATGGGATCCTGGTTGAATCAGTTGCCGGCATTGTTTTGCTTGAATCCGATTTTGAAAGCATCCTGATCGAGTCAATTTTTCCTGCAACTTCCGTAGAGTCGGTTTTTAATGAAGTATTGCTGTTGGATAACATTGTTGTATCCATTCTTGAGGCACTGCTATCAGCGACAGGTCTGGATGTGTCGGTTGCTTTATACGGCGTCTTACAGGCCGCAAATGAAATCACCAACGAGGCTACATATAGAATTCTTAGTTTCATATAAACGATTTTAAATTAATTAAAGGGTTAGAAAAACCTAATGACTAATTGCTACAATTATGCCACCCCGTATATCAGTGTTATTCAAAATGCATAACGGGAAAATTGGCGTAAAAGGGGTTAGGATTACCCGGATTGGGGGCTGTTTTTGCGCACCCGCTATTGAAAAATTATTTTACTGACGAAGATCCTTGAGTGCTTTTATTAATGGCAGGTAGGACGTTGCCCAGGGAGTTTTCTGTTCGAGCTGTAAATAGCAGTCCACCTTCCCGCCCTTAGAATAGTTGCAGGCGCAGTGCGGAGCTATATTTTTCTCCTAATATATTTTGTATTCTGGTGAAGATTTTTAGCTGGCTATAAAGGTGTGGTTTCAGCCTCTTCCTCTTTTCGTTTGAAAGGTGGTTTATGCAGGTATGTCAGGCTTCGCCAAACCCACTCGAAAGGGCCGAACCGGAAATATCGCATCCAGATATGACTAAAGATGATTTGGAACAGCCAGATACAACCTACAACATAATAAGCTTCATAACGCTGTAGTTGACCGTACAGTCCAAAACCATAAAATATGATAGCTGCAAAAATGGACTGCATCAGGTAATTGGTAAATGCCATTTGCCCGACCGGTACGAAAATGCTGAAGAATATTTTTTTAATGGGAGTCACCTTATACATCAATATCAGCAGGCTGAGATAACCAACTGTTTGAAAAACTCTCCTGAGGTGATAGTAATTTAATTTCCATTGTTGTGTAAATAGATAGTTGTCGAATTTTAAACGGTATTGTGTCCGCAGGAAAAAATAATTCATTAGCAACCCGACGGATATCCCGGTTATTGCGATTGCCGTATAAAGCCAGGTTGGTTTATTACCTAATAAAAAACCTGATTTGAAAAAGGCCATACCCAGGAAAAAGAACATGAGTATATCAAACCAATAGTGTTCGTAGAAATAGGAACTTTGCAGCCACATGTTTGTATCACGCAACTGCTTCACTAAGGCAGGGTAGTTTTTACCTTTTACTCTTTTTACCTGTTCTTCGGCTGCTTTTGCCGTTGCCTCTTTAGAGTTGTTCTCTTTGAAACCCATAAACTTTCCAAGGTCCTCCTTTTGCTGCTCCGTGAGTTTTACTTTGGTGGTATCTAATGCCGCAATGGCCTGGCCTTTTTGGATTATTTTTTTATCCCGGAAAAAGTCACTGTTTTCGCGATAGGTGCCAATCAACAAAAAAGCCATGGCAATCAGGATCATTTTAGTGGGGGATAAATTTCTGAAAGGGAATATCAAAAGTCCGCAAATAGCATAGGGATATAAGATATCGCCCGGCCATAAAAAAAGAAAGGCATTGATCAGACCAAATACAAGCAACCACAACATTCGCCGGTAATAAATATCAGCCGGTTCTAAACCGCTTTTTTCTTTTGTCAGCCGGCTGAGCAATAGAATAGTTCCTGCTCCGAATAAAAGAGAAAAAAGTCCGCGCATGGTTCCCTCAAACAAAAAACATTCAACCAGCCAGGCGTAGAAATTGGCGCCGGTGATAGGCTGGCTTAGATTTAAGCTATTGTAGTATTGGAATGGCTGACTTTGCGCCATGATATTCATCAATAGAATCCCCAGCAGGGCGATGCCCCGTAGACTGTCGAGAAAAAGGATTCGTTCTTTTTTGGCCACAGGCGCTGAATAGGAGGGCGGTCCGGGTTGTTCGACGGGAATACTCATACAGTTATGGTTGTGTTGGTTTAAACGTGAGTCATGTTTCCGGGAGGATCCGCACTTTTCGTTTTATAGGCAGGCAGGCGATCGTCAGGATAAGGTTAGTAAAAAGATAAAGAAAGATAAGTAAATAAAATAAAAAGAATTTTTTTTTTCTGGTTGCCGTGTTTGTGTTCCTGACGCATTAAAAGTTCAGCCTGTAATAGCGCCTCGCATCCTGTTGTGAATCTTACCGCCTTGGACAATTTAAAGTTCGAATGTTACTTTTGCTGGAGGACAAAATTCTGTTTAATTGGATCATGGCATGAGAAAAATTGACAACCAAAATATACTAGTCATGCCGGAGGCGGTGGACAGGAGTAAATTTTTTATTCCAAAGGGATTTGAATTGATAGAGTTGTATGCAAAGATCAAACGGTATATCATGTCCACTTACCGTAAGTTGAAGAAAAGCGAAAATGGTTTTACAGTTTATCTTAAAGCAAGAATGCCCGATCATCTTCATTATAGTGAGAAAGATGACAGGATGAATGTAATTCGGGACATCATGCTGATACCGAGATGGCCGCGAATAGTTTATAATGCCAATGTTAATGCTGATCCGGGGTCACATGGATTTGATCCGGCTTTGGTCAGGGATATGTACACCATTTTTTATGCCTGGGGATCCGATTTCAAAAGCAACATGCAGGTACCGGCTTTCGAGAATGTGAATGTATACCCGGTCATCGCGAAGATACTCGGGCTGAACTTTACTGATACAATTTATAGAACTCCTGAGCAGGCTGAGAAAATTGTAAAATAGAAAGCTCTCTGATTTTTATCTTTTAGGTGAGACTTGTTACTAAAAAAGGTAGCCGTGACAGATATTAATCCACCACGGCTACGTTCTTCATCGGCCGGATAATTTGAATTGTCCCGTCAGACAACTATAACCTTACATTTTCTTATCTTATATAGGTTTTGTTTTTTCCTTAATGATATTACCATCTGCATCTATCAACAGCTTTACTTTACTATCCTCTTTTTTTAGTTCAATTTCATAAGCCATTTTGTCTTTTTGAAATTCCCTGTTTACACTGGTAATATTGTAGCCAGAATATTTGCTTGTCACGACCGCATTAACCGGAGCAGGTAATTGTGTAAAGTCTTTCATAACAAAGGCAGATCCAACCCAATTGCCATCGCTGTCATACCAGGCATAATAGTTTTCATTTTCAAGATCAAATCTCACCAGGTAGTCATTAGCGTCCAAAGTTGTCCATCCGGCCATTTCCCAATCGATTGGCGCCATGACCTGCGCGTCATAATTGGTCCATACCGCATTGGTTGCTCCAGGATACTGGGAGGTAAAACTTGTTCGTGCAACATCCGGTACCACTACGGTGGTTCCTGTTGTGGATGTATCAGTGGCTTTGTAAGGTGAGCTGCAGGCCACCAGTGAAGCCACTATAGCAACAGCTAAAAAATTTCTAAGTTTCATAATAAGTGAATTAATAATTTAAAAATAATAATGATAATGATTATGGCTCAATGGCTTCTTGCCACAACTATGCCATTTCGAAACGCCCTTTAATTCTGTTCGTTAAAACGAAGATTCCCTAACGAAGGGGGTCTACAGTCCACAATCAGGGGTACGTTTGCACAACAAAACATAGCAAATAAATTTTTAATAAAAGGGTTTCTCCCTTGACCATTGTCAAGTTAGGGCAATAAATTGCAGACTTTTTTTCCGGATGCTATTGGAAAAGAAGGATTATTTATATTTTAAGACCCAATACCAAAACTAATGCGACACGCCACCCTTACCATATTATCAATAGTTATCATCTTGACTGGTTTTGCCCGATCAACCCAGGGTATCCCCGGCAAGGGTTTCAGTAATGGCGATTTTTCCGATTCATTGTTTGTTCAAATTCCCAATGCGCAGGAGATGCTTGCCGAGATCATGAAAGTCATTGGTCTCGTACCCAATTTTGA
>JANOCH010000111.1:0-5361 GCA_031412015.1 Chitinophagaceae bacterium | reverse complement strand
CCGGGTAATTGATGCCAATTTTTTATCGGGATCGCTACCGGCTGCCAGCGAATCAGCATTTACCGATCCATTGGCAAGATCCCGTGTTGAAGTCGTATCAATAGTCGTATTGGCGCTTGTATCTTTTCTTGCGGTTCTAATAAATCTCCTGCTCTTGACCGTATCAGTAGCGGCTGGTTTTTTCCTCACCACCAGGTCGGACAGTCTTGCAGAAAAAAGTGTATCTGCCGTAATATAAATTGAGTCCTTTTCCTGCCTGATGATCATCAACGGCTTCCTGGTAGCCAATATCGCTTCTGTTTTTTTATTTTGAAAGATCAGGCCTCCGATGATCGTAGTGCCTTGTGCAGTATCCCTGATGATCGCATTACCTTCTGCCTGGTAAATGCCGGTGCTATCGTCAAAAGCAACCCGGTTACCAGTGATGGTTGTTTTTCCATCAACTATTTCGGGTCTTGATCCAAATTCAGCTTTACCGGTTTGCTGGTTATAATAACCTTCTCTTGTTTTGATTAATCTTCCGCTGCTGTCTTTAATAGTAGTTTGCGAAATGAATCTTGTGGTTTGTGTAGTGGTATTGTACAACAGTGAGTCGGTTTCAATATTGTAGGCGGGATCCTTCAGGCGTACATTCTTTTTAAAATAAACATCTTTGAGGTCAGTATAATAGTAACCTTCCTGGCTTGTCAAAACAGATTTTTTGTTGACCACTTTGCCACCATTCTTATACGTACCCACATTGGTCTGCATATCGTATTCCAGATCGGGTGTAGTAAGCGTGGCTTTACCATCCGTGAGTTTTACATTACCGTCTAAATAGGCTAGTTTCTGCAACGACAAATAGCGAAGATGATTGGCGTATATATGTGCCGTGTCTGAATCATTGATATGAACCTTGCCCCAGGCCTCGAATACTTTTGTCCGGTCGTTGATCACACAGCTATCGCAAAAGATAAGAGCCGTGCCCTGCCGCAGTTTAACGTCTCCCGTTACTATAGTGAGTTTCGTGCTGTCATCTAACGTTTGTAAAACAAGGCTGCGGGTATTACTAAGAACATGCACTTTTTTTGTAGTGTCTTCGACGGTAGTGCGGGGCGCCGGTTGGGCATGAACAGCAAAGCTGCCTGACAGCAACACAAAAAGCAAAAAAAAGAAAAATGATTTAATGTAATTCATTATCGGATCACCGGGGAACAGTATCTTTTTTAGCCGGTGAAGTTAAGGCTCCACCCTTATCTTTTTTGCCAAAGACGGAAAGATTAACGTAGCGTTTGGGATGGGCACGAAGATCATCAATTAAAATTTCCGCACTCAGTACTGCATCATTGAGTTTGTTGTACAATGCCCTGTCATTGATAAGTGCGCCTAATGTGCCATCCTTGCTGCCTATTCTAGCGATGGTTGTTTTTAACATGCTCACGGTAGCCTGCAGCGTATCCATGGTCTGCTTAAGGTCAAGACCGGCCAGTTGTGCCGTGAATTTTTTAGTATTACTCATGATAGCGGTAATACTGTCATTATTTTTTTTCAGGTTGCCGGTTATAGAATTTACATTGTTAAGTGTTGACGCCAATGCGCCTTTTTCCGGGTCCAACATTTTGTTAAGTGAATGACTGGCCAACGTAAGGTTGGCAATAGTGGCCTGGAGATTGTTTTTTGCGCCGGCATCGAAAACTGTATTGATATTACCAAATACTTTATTGAGTGAATCCAGGGCATTCCTGATCTTGGAAAGGGTAGGAGCAACCTCCGCGCTAAGGCCGCCAAACAACCCTTCATCAATGCGGGTATTTAACTTATCTCCATTCTTCAGGTAAGTAGCGGCATCCCCTTTTTCAATAACGATATTAGCAGCGCCAAGTCCAACTAAAGAAGCATTGATATAGGCGACAGAGTTGTTGGGTATGTTTACGTCGCGGGTGAGGCTGATGGTGACTTTTATTCCCGAGACATTCTTATCCGTTTCTTCGAGTGCATATACGGTTCCAACCGTAAGACCATTGATCTTTACTTCATTTGATTTTACCAGTGATCCCAGTTTTGGAAAAACGGCATAGATCTTCTTGGTGCTGTTGAAAAGGTCTTTGCCTTTGAGGTAGTTAAAACCAAGTATAAGCATTACCAATGCTATGATGGTTAGTATCCCTACTTTAGTCTCGTTGTTAATCTTCATAATACCGGGTTCGTTTACCAGCCGCCAAATTAACCAATTATTTTTAAACGATTTAGTGCATTTTTTCCATAAAAAAAGGATGAACCGGGATTCATCCTTTTTTTATCGATACCTCTATCGGTTATGGCGTTGTATTTATTGATCGTGATTCGACCCTTTGCTTATAGACGCTGAATGCTTTCACAAGGTCTTCGACCATCTCCTCCTGGCCTTTGTCACTGTTGATATATCTTTCTTCTTCTTCGTGGGTGATAAAGCCTAATTCTACCAATATACTGGGCATCCCTGTTGCCTGCAATACCCATATACCCGCATGATTCCTTTGTTTAACTCCGCGGCTGAAACGACCGGATGCCGTAAATTCCTTTTCCACGAGATCAGCCAGGCTAAGACTTTTCTTGAAAAAATTCTGTGCGTAGATCAGCATTCTTGCTTTTTCCGCCGGATCAGACGGATCGGGAAGTTCTATCGTCAACGTTGAATCCATTTCACCGTATTCTTCAGCGTGCCTGTTAACCGCACTCACTTTTGCGTCATTTTTTCCAACCGCCCAGATATAAGTTTCCGTGCCGTGGGCAGGATTCGGCGACGTCCAATAACGATATTGAGGAACTTTGCGGGTTACTTTTCTTCTCTTTTTGCCTTTTCCTGTATAAGAAGTCACTGATTTGCTGCCAATATATTCCCTGTGCCGGATATCAGGCGCAGCATTGCAATGGAGAGCAATAAAAAGATCAGCCCCTGATTCATTGGCAAGATTGGCCCTGTACTTCAATCCTTCGTCTTTGGTTCGTTTGTTGCCGGCCATTACATCGGTGGTGCGGGTATAGATAATTTTCAGGTCAGGAAATTGTTCCTGCAGCGCTTTGCCAAATTTTAGTGATACAGCAAGGCTCACATCAGCCTCAGTAGAAAAGTCGCCCTTGGCACCGGGATCTATCCCACCATGGCCCGGATCAATGATCAATGTTTTGATCTGGGCCTTCGGGACCTGTTCGCTTTTATCAACGAATGAAACAAGGAAAACAGCTATACAAATAGGAAATACTAATAAGATGACTCGCTTCAACATGGGTCTTCAAGTTTTTTAATGGGTTACCTGAATCTTCACAAATTGTTTAGTTATGAAAGATTTACATTTGTCTCCTTAGTATGAACGGACTGCGCAAATTTAGTTTAAATATTTTTTCGACCCGAGCACTGCTTACAATTATTCTTTTCACTGTAACGTGGGTTTCAACGGCTCAGCGTATTCCGGGCAAACAAATTGACAGTCTTTTAACAAAAAAGCCGGATACCTTAAAAGCCCGCATTACGGCTCAACCTGTAACCGCGGACACAGTTATTGCTTCAGATACTGTTCCACCAAATGATTCAACCACGGTTCAAAAGATTGATACTTTTTCATTAAAACTTTCCAAAGATACTCTTAGTGCCCCACTTCAGTACTACGCCGAAGACTCGGTAGTGGTGATGATAAAAAGTAAAAAAATTTTTCTGTACGGCAAAACGAAAACGGAATACGAGACTATTGTGTTGACGGCTCCCAAGGTGAGTATCGATCAGCAGACACAGCTTCTCTCCGCCACCAATGCCAGGGATAGCACAGGAATGGTAACTGAGGATGCCATTTTTAAGGATGGTGAAAGCGAGTTCACCAGTGATACGATCGTCTATAATTTCAAAACACAAAAGGGATTAACAAAAAATACCATCACACAGTCTGGTGAAATGTTTGTACATGGCGAGGCGGTTAAGAAGGTAGATGACAACGTAACCTTTGTCAAAAGAGGATTTTTCACTACCTGTAATTTGGACGAACCACATTTTGGTTTCAGGGCCAATAAGCTGAAAGTGATCAATAAAAAGCTTGCTATATCAGGCCCGGCTCACCCGGAGTTTGAAGGAGTGCCGCTACCCGTTTACCTGCCATTTGGCTTTTTTCCCCTTAGCCAGGGTCGCAAATCAGGATTGTTACCACCCCAGTTTGCCACCAATGAACAATTTGGTCTTGGTTTAGAGGGTTTGGGCTATTATAAAGTATTTAACCAAAACTGGGATACGAAATTTTATGGCAATATATATTCATATGGAGGCTGGTCGGCGAATATAAATCCTACCTATCGCAAACGCTATCATTATAGTGGTTCGTTGAATTTTGGATTGCAAAAGACCAAACGCAATTTTAAAGGCGACCCGGATTTTTATTCCAATAACAGTTACACACTTACCTGGAGCCACCAGGCCGATAGCCGGGCAAGGCCGGGAACATCATTCTCCGCCAATGTCAATTCAAGTTCAACTACCTATAACGAAAACGTACCGAACAATGCCAGTCTTAATTTTCAGAACCAGCTGAGTTCCTCTATTGCATACTCTAAAACATGGGTAGACAAACCGTATAACCTCACGGTAAGTGCCAATCATAATCAGAATAACCGGACAAGACTGGTCAACCTTAGTTTGCCTGATGTAGGATTTACCGTTAGCACACTTTATCCATTTCAGAAAAAAGAATCGGTCGGCAGTAAAAAATGGTATGAGCAATTAGGTATCGCTTATAACGGTAACTTCAGAAACCAGGTTTCGTTTTATGATACAGCCTTTAAACTGAGAAACCTGATCGACACCCTGCAATGGGGCGCACAGCATAATATTCCTATTACTTTGTCATTGCCTCCTATTTTGGGAGGAGCCATCATGGTGTCCCCGGGTGTTAGCTATTCGCAGGTGTGGATAGCGCAGAAATTTATTCGCCAATGGAATCCTATCGATAAAAAGGTTGACACCACCATTCAAAAAGGTTTGTTTATTGATCAGCAAACATCCTTCAGTCTTAGTTTCAATTCAGCCGTTTTTGGAACCTACCAATTTAAAAATTCAAAGATCGTGGCGATACGTCACGTAATACGACCAACATTAAGCGCCAACTATAAACCCGATCTGTCCAGCAAATTTTATGATAGTGTTCAGATCAATGAGAGCGGGTATAAAATATGGGCCTCGCAATTGCAGGGAGGAATTTACAGTGGGTATGGTTCAGGCAGGAATGGAGGGCTTTCTTTCCAGTTAGACAATAACCTTGAAATGAAAGTGCGTAACAAGAAAGATACCACCGGAGAAGAGCCGACGAAAAAGATCAGGCTGATCGATGGGTTTGGTTTTTCCACCGCCTATAATTTCCTCGC
>JANOCH010000110.1:0-13457 GCA_031412015.1 Chitinophagaceae bacterium | reverse complement strand
GATATGTAAGCTTTGTAGTTTTTCCCTGACAAATTTTACCGGGTGGGCCTTTAAAGAAAGAGAGGTGGTTGCATAATCATGCACTACATGTTCAGATTTTTTCATAAGGGGTAATGATACATTTTCACCTTTTGCATCAGCAGAAGCTTGTCCTTCAAAAAGTGCTACTGGCCGATCTTTGGTGCAAACTTCCCACAATGCCTGGCGTCGATCAAGATCTATTCCATCCACTGCTACTGCTGTTTTACAAAACAGCAAGACAGCCCTGCTTACCTGGAACCGGTTGGCCAGTGCCTGGATACCTGGATCAACGCTTGTTCTAACCCGTATCAATAACACAGCAAAAACACAAAGTGGACTTGAAGAGTAATTTGTTTGTATTTCTTCAATTAGCTTATCAACTTTTTCAACTTCAATACAGGCTGATTGATATGTTTTTCCTTCACCAGTCCTATTTATTTGTAAAGCTCCACTATTTAGAGTAGCGCTTCGTATGGTTAAGGAGATATTTTTTAATATGCTATTTAGAACTTCTTCACCTGAAAGGACTGAAGTTAAAAGCTGGCTACTTATGCCATCATTTTCAACAGTAATTGATATTTCCGCACCTTTTACAATAATTAATTTACCTAATTCAGAAAATCCACTATGTTCTATTTTGAGATGACTTTCCAATTTTAGTTTCGACTTGGGCGAAAATTCAAGTGAAATGTGTTCAGGAATACCACTAACTGTTATTTTACCAGTTGCATATGTATCCCGGTATTTCCATCTGTTTATCCTTCCAAAAAGAGAATTAATAATAAATTCAGTTAAAAAGGTTTTACCTTTTTCATTTTGGCTATAAATTACATTTAGTTGACCGAAGTCCATGTTAAATTCTGGAATGGGACCAAGATTCTTTACTTTGATATTGTCTATTTTTATTGGCATTTGATTAACTAAATAATTTTCTAAGTCCTTCAGTTGCTATTCGATTATCCGTAGGTATATAAGTTATTTTAGGTAATTCCATTGCCTTAATTTCCTCAAGAAATTCTTTAGCGATATACATTTTATCGGTTTCCTCGCATAAAGAAATCTCAGATAAATCTGGTCCAGTACTATTCAACCATTCATATTTTTTAAATCCACTCGTTATGAATTCTCCAACTTTACTTTTGTCTGCTGTAACCCCAAAAACTTTAATGATAATTTTTGATTTTTCAATATCGGATTCTTTAATTAACCAAGTTGAAGTAACTCTGGAAATCTTATTCATCAGATATTCTTCTTCATTTTCAAATGGTAATACAATAATTTCCTCTCTGAAATATAATACATCAGTACAAATCTCTCTCTCAATTAAATTCAAATTTGTTGTATCGAGAATAAGAAATCGTCTATACCCCGTTTCGGAAATATTAATAGCACAGGGCGAGCCACAACAAACTACCTTCTTCTCTAAGCTTGACGGGATATGAATGTGCCCGAGTATTACCCTTCCCGGTGAAAAAAGCTGAATATCACTGCGAGTAATAGGCATATAAATTCCTTTTTCATATGCGTTTGGGCTAAATCCATTATCAAGAAAATCTCCATGACTTATTAATACCCATTTATTTTTATCTAATTGTTCGAATTGAATTATTTCATCTCCGATTTTTTTCCTTCTAGAAATGGAACGAAAAGGATTTGGCGATCATCGATAATTTTGAGGGTTGTCTCTGCAACAGCAATAATTTTATTTGAAGCAAAGTGTCTTTGACTAATTCGAGAGTCGTGATTGCCTGGTATAATGTAGCAATTTTTTAATTTTTAATTTTCAATAATTGAATCAATCTCGGAATAATTAACGTAGTCTTTATCAAACAGATCGCCTGCTATTACAAGAATGTCAACTCCTAAATCTTCATTTTGTTTGACTATATCTTTTAAAGCATTCCATCTTTCGGGATATTCATCTTTTTTGCGTAGATGATTGTCGGAGGTGATAGCAATTTTCATAACAAAGGGATAGTAAAGGTTATATCGTTCAGGAGAACAGAGAATTCAGATGTCAAAAAATATACTAATCGAAAAAGAAAAATCTGTATAAACTAATTATTTTTACTCGGTTGGTGGTGTTTCTCTCTCACCAACAGTTTGAATTGAAGATACTTCAAAATGGGGAAGAAAACATCCACAATGTCACGCAGAATTACCGAACGATGAAGAGTGCGACGCAATAAACGATGATAGTAGTGCTGTCGCTGGTTCAACCGTTCGCTTCGCTTCCACGATGTTCATCGGGGCAGGCTGGGTGACGCTTCGATTATGGTTATTTATTTCCCTAACTTTTTTCAAATCATGTCAGCAGCAAATCCAACTTCTTTTTCACTATTGAAAATATTTAATGAAATCCGTATGCTATTGAACCACTTGTGAAAGATGGAAGCAGGCTTGTTTCCTTTAATGGGAAGATTAGTAAGAATCAACGCCTGGGATTTACTGCATTCTATATTTAATTTCCCATTGTTCTGTCACCATTGTTGCAATATTCCCGCATTCAAAAATTGCCATGATATACATTTTGCTTCCAGCATTTATTGGACCGTGCGCTAATAGTTGTTCAAACAGACGCAAGAATTCCAAAGCCTTTTATATCCGGTTCCACACCTTCAGGATAACCACAGTTTAAAATTTCTTGGGGATTGTCGTAAGGGTGCTTATTTTAGCATAACCTGTTAGTCTTGCGAACAATTCCATGATTATAAATTTTAATAGTTGATAAATGTTTAACCCGGCATGAGTCCCCTTCGTTCTAATCAGTGTAATGTAAATGCCGGCACAGGCTGTTTTAGTTATTGATTCATTAAATAAACGAACCGGCAAAATGATATATAAAAAAAGCAATCTTGCGTTCGCATTTTTTGGGATAGTATTAATGATTGCGTCTGGCTGCAGGAGTAAAACCGATGAAGTATATCTCAGCATTAAAAAAGATGCGCATATTATTTTAATTGGTAACAACCTGGGTTCCCGGATGATGAACTTTGGTTATTTTGAGACGGAGTTGCAACTCCGCTATCCCGACAGTCTGCTGTATATCCGTAATATGTGCGATGGAGGAAATACGCCCGGTTTCAGGCCTCATTCCGGCCGCAACGCGCCATGGGCATTTCCGGGAGCTGAAAAATTTCAGACTGAATTGGCTCAAAACCCACACAGCGAAGGATTTAATGAATCACCCGATCAATGGATCAGCCGCCATAAGGCCGATATAATTATAGCATTTTTTGGATACAATGAATCGTTCCAGGGCGAATCCGGGCTGGAAAACTTCAAAGGCGAGCTGGATTCGTTTATCAAATATACATTGCAGCAAAAATACAATGGCATTTCAATACCTCAGCTGGCCATTGTTTCACCCATCGCTTTTGAGAACCTTTCCAAAAAATTCGATCTGCCGGATGGGAAGGTCGAAAATAAGAATCTATTGCTTTATGCAAATGCGATGAAAGAAGTGTCAGCAAAAAATAAGGTTCACTTTATTGATGCCTTTTCATCCACCAAAGATTGGTATGATAAAGCTTCAACAGCGCTGACGATTGACGGTTCGCAATTATCAGATTCCGGTTATGCGAAGTTTGCACCCTTCCTGGCAACCGCAGTATTTGGAAATGTTGATGTAAAGGCAGAAGCGAATCGTGAATTGGTTCGCAGTGCGGTTTTAGAAAAAAACTGGATGTGGCACAATGATTTTAAAGTTCCCAATGGGGTGCATGTTTATGGACGTCGGTACAATCCTTTTGGTCCTGATAATTATCCGGCAGAATTGGCCAAGATCCGGGAAATGACATTGATAAGAGATGAAGCAATCTGGAAAGCCGTGAAAGGAGAAAAAATGGATGTAGAGGCAGCAGATAAAATGACGACAGCACTGCCTGTTGTGCAAACCAACTATAAGCCGGGCTCAAAAAACAGTAACCTGAAATACCTTTACGGCCAGGAAGCTTTGGCTAAATTTAAAATGGCGCCGGGGTATAAAATTGACCTTTTCGCATCTGAAAAAGAGTTTCCTGATTTAGCCAAACCTGTTCAGATTTCCTTTGATAATAAAGGGCGGCTATGGGTAGCCGTTATGCCAACCTACCCTCATTGGAAACCCGGTGATAAGAAACCTAACGATAAATTAATTATTCTGGAAGATACAGATGCAGATGGTAAGGCAGATAAGCAAACCACTTTTGCAGATGGCTTGCAACTGCCCCTTGGCTTTGAATTTGCGCCGGAAGGCGTATATCTTTCGCAGGGAACCAATTTTATGCTTTTAAGAGATACCAATGGAGATGATAAGGCCGATACCAGGGAAATTCTGTTGAGTGGATTTGATGACCACGACACCCATCACGCCCACCATGCCTACACTACCGACCCTTCCGGCGCAATTTATATGGGGCAGGGAGTTTTTTTATTAAACGATATTGAAACTTCTTACGGCCCCGTTCGGGGAACGAATGGTGGTTTTTTTCGTTATGATCTTAACCGGAAAAAGCTGGATCGCATCGCACAGTTATCTATTCCCAATCCATGGGGCATTGCTTTTGATGATTGGGGGCAGGTGTTCTATGCCGAAACTTCCGGCCCCGATGTAAGCTGGATGATGCCAGGAACGGTTAAACCAAGGTATGGGGAATTCACTCCAAAATCGGCAAGCCTGATTGAAGAAGCACACCGGGTTAGGCCAACATCAGGACTTGAATTTGTTTCCAGCCGCCATTTCCCCGATGAGGTTCAGGGCGATATGCTGATCAACAATACTATTGGTTTTTTGGGAACTAAACAGCACACCCTGACCGATGACGGTACTGGCTATGCAAGTCATCACCGGCAAGACCTGGTTCAGTCCTCTGATATGAATTTTCGCCCGGTGGACCTTGAGTTTGCACCAGACGGATCACTCTACATCGCGGATTGGCATAATGTACTGATAGGTCACATGCAACACAATGCAAGGGATCCGTTAAGGGATCATGAGCACGGGCGCATTTACCGGGTAACTTATCCTTCCAGGCCATTGGTAGTTCCGGCCCGGGTTGCCGGTGCAGATATTAATGAGTTATTGGAAAACCTGAAGCTTCCTGAATACAGAACCCGGTACCGCAGCCGCAGGGAAATCCGGGCACACCAGGCTTCGGAAGTGAAGCCGGTTTTGAGAAAATGGATAGAACAACTAAATAAAACTTCTGCAAATTATGAACACGATTTATTAGAAGCATTGTGGGTAAGTTGGGGACTTAACCAGCTGGATCAAAACCTGCTTCGACAGTTGCTTGGCGCCAGGGACCCCCGGGTAAGGGCAGCTGCGGTAGAAGTGCTGCGTTTTAATGGTCATAAAGTTGCGGACCAGTACAATTTATTAATGAATGCTTCCAAAGATGACAATGGACGTGTAAGACTGGAAGCAATCGTAGCGGCCTCCTGGCTGGTAAAAGAAAAAGGATTACCCATTGCAATGGAAGCAGGCAAAAAACCCCTGGACAAATGGATGGCTCCTGCCTATGAAACTTCACTGGCCCACCTTAACGGCCATAATCTTATTGGGAAAAAAGCAGAAGAAAATTATGGTGGAAATAAAGGAGCGGTGCTGCTTGCGGGAAAAGAAGTGTATACCAGGGAAGGATATTGCATAACCTGCCATCAACCTGATGGAAAAGGCTTGGATGCATCTGGATTTCCACCGCTCAACGACACTAAATGGGTGGTTGGCAATGAGGAACGACTTATTAAACTGGTTTTAAAAGGGATGTATGGACCCATTGAGATAAACGGAAAAAATTATCCCGGACAAGTGCCGATGACACCATTTGAAGGTATGATGAAAGATGAAGAAATAGCCGCCGTGCTTACCTATGTTCGAAATTCATTTGGAAATAGTGCCCCGGCTATTTCCCCTGACAAGGTGAAAGAAGTGCGGGCAGCTGTGAAAGATAAAACCGGATTTTATTCGCCGGAAGAGTTGCTAAAACAACATCCATTAGAAAAATAGATAAATTTTTTTTAGTTATTGTGTAAATTATATCAACCATTTTTTTCCATGAAAAAATCAACCTTCATAAAGCAGCTTTGTTTTGTGTTTATCGTTACGAACTTTTTTGGTTTTTGTTCGGCGCAAAAAATGGGTAAGGAAGACAGCAAAAAGCCATTTATCGTGTTTGTAACCGGCGATCATGAATACAGTGGGGAAGAAACACTGTTTCTTATTGCAGCCGAATTGGAAAAGAACTACGGTTTTCGGACCAAGTTCCTTAAAGCTTCTCCAGACCATAATTCGGAGGAGAATATCCCGGGATTAGAAGCTTTAAAAGAAGCAGACCTGGCTATATTTTTCCTTCGCTGGCGCCGGCTGCCTGCAGAACAGGTTCAATACATAGAAGACTATCTAAAAACCGGTAAACCTGTTATTGGTTTCCGCACCACCACCCATGCTTTTAATTATCCAAAAGGGCATCCGCTGGAGAAATGGAATGCTTTTGGTGAAATGGCTTTCAATGCACCACCGGGTTGGGGAGGCAAAGCCAATCATACGCATTATGGGCATGAATCTTCGACTGATGTATCCATCATTCCGGCGCAGGCAAAAAATCCAATTCTTACTGGTGTGGGAAATAATTTTCATGCCAGGTCATGGTTATACAAGGTGCTGCCAGATTATCCCTCAAATGGTTCCGCTGCTTTGCTGACGGGGCATTCCGTTAATCCTGACAAAGCAGATGCGTTTGATAACCCGGTAGCCTGGACAGGGCAAAATTCTTATGGCGGTAAATTTTTTATGACAACACTCGGACATCCTGAAGATTTCAGACTGGAGCCCTTTCAGCACCTTATTATCAATGCTATTCACTGGGCAACCGGTAAGCCCATACCAAAAAAATGGGCAGGCAAAATGGTGATTGATGTGCCTTACCGGAAGCCATGATTATACTGCCCAACGGGTAAATCAGTGATTTTTTTTGCACATGGATAACACGGATATTACGGATCAACACTGATTTATTTTAGTTATTTTTAAATGGATTAGGAACGGATTTTTTTCTGCTTCGTCGAAAATTGGTCACAGTGGCTATTGGGATCTAAATTCACTATTTTACCCATTGTTTACTATACAATAAAAATTCAACAATTTTTAAATGAATAAAATAGGATTTAATACACTGGTTTGGTCGGCTGTAGTGTCGGATGATTTATTCCCTGTGCTCGATAGATTGAAGGAGATCGGTTATGATGGTGTGGAATGCCTGATAGGCGCACCTGATAAAAAAGCCTACCAGCGATTTGGAGATCATGCAAGAAATCTGGGCCTGGAGACAACTACAGTTTTTGTATTGGGTAAGGATGAAAATCCGGTTAGCCCTGATGCCGGAATAAGAGCCAAAAGTCTCGAACGTATTAAGTGGGCTATTGATCGGGCTCATGATATGGGAGCAACAGTGATCGCCGGGCCATTTCACTCGGCTCATGGCATTTTTACGCAGCATCCGCCACAAGACCAGGAATACGCATGGAGTGCGGAAGTATTACATGCTGCAGGCGACTATGCTGCGCAGGCAGGAATTACACTGGCATTAGAAGCGGTGAATCGTTTTGAATGTTATTTATGCAACACGATGAAACAGTTGAGCAGGTTGGTAAATATGATAGCACACCCCAATGTAAAGGCCATGTATGACACGCACCACGCCAATATTGAAGAGAAAAAAAACCGGGATGCCATCATTACCATAGCCCCATTGCTGGTGCATGTTCACATCAGTGAAAACGATAGGGGAACTCCCGGTGATGGTCATGTGCAATGGGAAGAAACTTTTTCAGCATTGGCACACATAAATTATGAAGGTTGGCTTACTATTGAAGCCTTTTCCCGGAATGACCCTGATTTCGCAAATGCCATTAATGTGTGGCGGGAATATTCAAAGCCCTGGGACATAGCCATAAATGGGTTGTCCTTTATACAACAACAATGTTTAAAACATGGCCTTTAGTTCTTCGCAATAAGTGTTCTTTCAATGATCATTGGGTTAATTCCATCACTGTGTCCTGGTCTAGCCCCAATTTGGTAATGCAGGATTAGCAGTAGTTTATTTTTTTCGTCCGACAAATCTTATTACTGAGCCTTTTCCATTATGAAACAGACCTTCGCTCAATTCAATTTCTTTTTCTACTAATTCTATAATTTCATAATTCACAAAGTCCGACTTTAATTCTTCAATTGAAAATAACATCGCTATGTCTTTTGGTCCACCAACTTTTTCGTTTTTAATGATGTATTCAATGTGTCTTTTGCTAAAGGCTTCAAAAATAACTACTCCCTTATTACGCAAATATTTGTCAAGGGTCTTGTGATATAATGATTTAATGTCTGCTGGAAAGTGTGCATAAATCAGTGCAATTGCGTCAAATTGTTCGTTGTTATAATTCAATGCCTGCAATTCGCCAACCTGATAGTCAATCGTCACATTATTAGTTTCTGCAAGTCGCAAGGCTTTACTTTTCCCTTCTACGCTTATGTCAAACGCTGAAACAGTCCAACCAAGTTTGGCTGCAAAAACTGCAATACGTCCTTCACATTCTGCTGGAAAAAGTATTGTGCCAGGATCTGACTTTTCTAATTGTTTTTTTAAGAAATTGTTAGGTTGTTCGCCATAAGCATACTCGTCTTTACCATATCTGTCATTCCATCTTTCAGTCCATGATTCACTCATGTTGAGTTTAATTTGTAGTCTCTGTAAATTCCCGCTAACTTAAATTTCTTAATGCGCCGCCATAGTCATTTCACTTTCGGTAGCCATCTTTGAATTTTTTTGCCAGAAGAAAAATATGAGAAACAGAACAATCAGTATGCCGGGGAATATTATCATCTTCATTAACGCATCTTGCCCGGTGGCTAGTTCCAGCTCGTTTCCTGTAAGCCCCGCGGCGGCGTTTTTTACCCTCGCACTATCAATCCAGCTACCAATTATAGGTTGAAAGATAGCTGTCGAAAACATGCCCATTCCACCGACAATGGACATACCCAGGGCGCTGCTACGGGGAACTCTTTGTGCTACTGACCCAATCATTACCGGCCAGAAATAACATACCCCCATTGCAAAGACTATAGCTGCTATATAGGCAGTTGGCCCGGTTAGTGTACTAAACATATAAATACCCAAAGTGGCCAATATAGCTCCAATCAATAACGTACCTGTTTGACCTAATTTCCCCACAACCGGACCTGCAAAAAACCTTCCCAAAGCCATAAGACCTGCCGTAAGAGCTAAGATTATCATTGGTTCTGCACCACTATTACTTAATACAACACTCACCCATTGGCCAGGACCAAACTCCGAAATAGCCGTAAGGGCCATGCAGCCCAACAGGAAGATAAAAACCGGGCTTAACATGGCCTTGAAGTTTTCAGCTAGAGAGTTGGCGGCCTCCAACACAGGTTTTGGAAAAGTTTTCCCGAAAAATAAAACGGCGTAAATAACGGTTGGAATCATGGTGACCCACATCTGTCCTTCCCAGCCCAAACCCATGCGGGTCATGAAGAAGGAAATGAGGGAGCCGACGAGTATCCCACCGGGAAACCACATGTGGAAACGGGCGAGCATTTTTTGCATTTTCACGCCTGAATACATGTCTGCAATCATAGGGTTGCAGGCAGCCTCGGTACAACCATTACCTATGCCGATGAATAGTGTGGAAATAAGTAAGGTTGTATATCCACCGGCAAAAATGGTCAATATAATTCCGAGGGTGTGGCATACAAAAGCCACCATCATAATATTTTTAGGGCCAAACGTGTGATAGACCAGGCCGCCGATGATCATTGAAATCGGGAATCCAAAAAACCACATGGAATTGATAAATCCCAGTTGTTCGGCAGAAAGGCCAAATGCCTCACCTAACTGGGGGAGGACTCCTGCGCGGATAGAAAAAGTAAAGGCGGTGGTGATGAGAGCAAAGCAACTTCCGTTAAACAAAGCGCTTTTATTTACGTTTTCGTTCATTGCAATTAAGTTTTTGAGTTTAAGTTTTAAATATGGAATTATGCGGTGACTTATGATGAAGTATTATTTGACTAATGGTAGTGTCTGAATTTAATAGTTTACCAGACCTGAAGTTCCAGTCCTGATTCCGATCTGTAACGGATAACTGGCAGTGGCACGCAGCCTGCGATAAACAATGAGTTTCGGTTAATTGATTTCATAATATTCAGCAATTAGCAATCTGTGAAATGGTTAGGAAAGGTGTAACGATAAGAGGAAAACAAATCTTAGGATGGTAAGATATGGTCTTTTGCATTCGTTAGAAATTAGTGGCTTTAATGGAATAAATGTAGGCCTTAAAGGCATACGATTACTTACAAGCCCTAAAAAAATTATTTGTGACAGATATCAAATGGATTTGAGCCGACGGGTACTCACGGCAATTAAGAAATTCATTCTTTCAGATTTAAAACCACTTTTGCATTCTTCTGTTCGGTGGAGGAGATAAAAACCTTATAGCGCTTGCTGCCAGCGGTTATGATCATCACTGAAGTATTGGGTGGAATTGAACCCAGGTTATCTGCCACCATAATCAACTCATGATGGCTGTGCGGCATTAACGTCTATACTGATCGTTATTGGTTTTTGAGAGAGTCTGGCTTGAGAGATCAGCAGAGTATTATTCTGATAAATACTAACGGTGTCGCCGTCTATTTCGCCATTGTCGTAGAGGTCAAGCCTGATTTCGCCGGCTTCGGTTTCAATTTGTTTGACCAATGAATTTGTTCTTGTTGCCAGGACAGCAGGAGCCGGCGGAAAAATTGGGATAACCTGTTTTAATAGCGGAGTTAAATTTGCCGCCGGATTTGCTGGCGATTTTTCGATAGGTCTGTTTTGCGCCACTCTTGTTAAAGGCGGTGGCGTTGTTTTTTTCGATACCCGTTTTACTGTTGCCAATTCCTTTTTGACTACTACAGGTGTTTTAGTTATTGCAATTGGTTCCTGTGTTTGAGGTATACAATCGAGAAAGGTAATATCATCTAATGCAAAGTCATTTCCGCAACCACCCGGCGCATTGTTAGTCATGATTAAGGTTAAGTCTGTTTCCGATGCCGGCATCTTAAAAGGAGCCCGGTACGGTGTCCAGGACGGTGACTCACGGCGCACCACTTCTCCGGTGCCAAACTGTGCTATGAATTTTCCGGATAATGTTTGCAGCCGGATTGTAATATTGGGTAATAATGGATAGGGGCATTTATCGCTGATTTTACACACATTCATCATCCATACGGCGAACTCATAAGTGGTGCTGCTCTTTAAACCGTTTATCGTTGTCATGAAAAAAGCGCCTTCATTATACGATGAATTCACGAGCATCATATTGCCATCTGCATCGCCAGCCGTATGATCTTCTGTTAGTGTAAACCAATCGCCTCAGAAACAATCGCTCGTATAAGAAGTATACGTGTAATGACCATCGGACGGACAATAATTTCCTACCCGTTTGTAGTTGGAAGATAAAGCTGTATTAACATCGTGGACATTTCCCGATCCAAAGTGGATGTTGATAACAGGTTTTTTCACCGTGCAGTCAGCCAGTTGCACTTTCGCATGAAAAAGGAAAGACAGCATCAACACTAAAAAAAGTAAATTTTTCAAAATCCTATATTCTGTGCTATTAAATTTACTCCAAATCCGGATTTCATTGTCAGGAAAACCGTATGAATGGTAATTATTAGAGGATTTTGATACTGCCGTAAGTTACCCGGGAACACTACAGGAAGAAAAATTTTGTGTAATCCAAAGGTTAATGTGCCGATCAGCGGATTGAATATCCAGTATTTCTTTTTTAATGGTGTGCAAGTAATTTACAGGATAGCCGCCATCTATGAAAAGATTTTTGGTTTCGTTTTTGGTTTTCCATTAATTCAATGTTATGGCGACACCGTTACCCACATTCCAGAATTTTGCTGTATTTAAATTAGTAAATAGTGTTGTATTGAAATTAGTCAATAACGCTTGTTGGCCGTAAATCATTGAAGTTAATTTGATTAAAGAAATGGATTTATCAGCCGGGAGATTCTCATGAGTATGAGTGCGACAAAGCAAAAGTCCCTGATACAATAATAACGTAATCAGACCTGCCCGGGAGTTATTGTATAGAATACAGTATCAATGAAAAACAATGTATCAGAATTGACGATTACATTTTCATCGTGCATATCTTCCTGTATCAGGCCAAGCTCCCTGTGGATGTAGTCATTTCTTTAGCTGTTCTCAAAATCATTAAAGTGCAATAGCTTTTTAATATCTTCCAGTTCAACAAGTGCATGCGAAGTAATGAAAGGCTGTTTTAAAATAGCATATAGCACATTGTTTTCTTTTGTAAACCCGAGGAGAGTATAAGCAGTATTTTAAAAAATAAGATTATGCAATAGAATACTGTTTAAAAACTCTAACCAGGTTGCATAGTATATCGCATCATTTAGTTTGATTACGTTTTTTGTTGTCAGCGTGGAGATATACACGGGCCTCACCACCCCTCGTCAAATACCTGTCTTCACCCGGAAGATCAGTAATCCATAAATTCTTTTCGCTGCTGTACTTTTCTAAAAGGCCTGCCTGCTTTTCTTTAACTAGTGCTTTACCTTCGAAATCTTTCTTAACCGTTGTACTTGTTGCAAAGCCTGCGCATAGGAGATTTCTGACTGCTGCGCAATTATCCTGGCTCCCCTCAATGATAACTCCTGCAGTGATATTTTTAATTTTACTTCGGGTATCATCTTGTAACATTTATCGTAAAAATAATCATAAAACCCCAAAAAATGTTAATGCCGAAAACCAGAACTATCACTGCTTCGTTAAAGGAAAACCGCTTACTATTATTTTTTAACACTTGTCATATAAAACATAAATCAAATTGAGATGCTCTTCAACAATTGCCAATTGCACTTAATTTAGCTGACAATTAATTTTCTGAATTTAAAGTATATCCCAACAACAAGATATAGCAACCCAGTTACCGGTTTTGCTTTCACGGCTCTTAGCTGAAACCAATTCTATTTAAAATTTCTCGCCTCAGGAAAAATTATTTCTTGCCGGGTTTCATGCACCTCTGTTTTTTTATTCTGTCCCGGAGGCAAACTTTTTTCATCAGCTCTTGATAGCGTCAGCAAAGAAAGTGGTTCGTCGTTAGCAGCCGTAAGATGGAGTAACAATTTTGAAAGATCAAAACAGCGGCCTACGATCACATGGATCACTTCTCCTTCAACCTGTACGGTACCTTCCACCATGATCAGCCGGGATTGTAAGATCGGTTTCCGGTATTCATCAAACAGGTTTTGAAAAATGACAAGATTGGCAAATCCTGTTTCATCTTCGATCGTCATAAAGCAAACGCCTTTGGCTGTTCCGGGTCTTTGTCTTACTAATACCAGTCCTGCCACTTTTACGGGATCACCATTG
>JANOCH010000109.1:0-5186 GCA_031412015.1 Chitinophagaceae bacterium | reverse complement strand
TCTTTGTTGGCAATGATTAACTCATCTGCCCGTTTTCCTTTCTCCTCGCTTTGGAAGGCAAGCTCTTTGTCTGCAATAACTAACTCTGCTGCCCGTTTTCCTTTCTCTTCGTCTTGAAAGGCAAGTTCGATGTTAGCAATGCCTAATTCTGCTGCCCGTTTTCCCTTCTCTTCATCCTGAAAGACAAGTTCTTTGTTGGCAATGCCTAACTCCGCTGCCCGTTTAACTTTCTCTTCTTTTTGAAAGGCAAGTTCTTTGCGGGCAATGATTAACTCTGCGGCCAGTTTGTCTTTCCCTTCTTTTTGAAAGGCAAGTTCTTTGCGAACAATGATTAATTCATCCTCATCCGATTTTAGTTTTTTTGCCATATTCTGTCCCGATAATTTTATTTTTGACACCTTTGTTCCCCAAGCTATCGGAATAATCTATTTTTTTGAATCCCGTTGAATTTCCAATCACTTCAATCGGGCTTCGTCTTTTATCTTTCATTTTTTTAAAATGAGAAGGTGTGAGTCCTGTAATTTTTTTAAATTGAGCAGACAAATGCGCCACACTGCTGTAATTCATTTTTTCTGCAATTTGTGTAATATTTAACTCATCGTAAATGATGAGTTCTTTTATCTTTTCAATTTTATGGATGATAATAAATTGCTGAATGGTAATGCCTTTTACCTCCGAAAATATGTTGGACAGGTACGTGTAATCGTAGCTTAATTTTTCACTGATATAATCTGATTAATTTTTCTTCGGCAATTGCCCTGAATAATGAACCATTTCGGTGATCACAATCTTTATTTTTTCGATCAATACGGATCTCCTATTGTCCATCAATTCAAGCCCCGAGTGGAGCAGCGCCACATTTAATTGCTCCCGTTGACCCGCTGAAATATTTTCCATGATGTCAATTTCACCTAATTCAACAACGATGAAATGCAGCCCCAGCTTTTTCAATTCGTCCTTCACTACCATTTTGCAGCGGGTACTTACCATGTATTTGATATACAATTTCAAACTCTCTTTTTTACTGGATGATGATAGACCAACAGTTACGGGAGCAATTGGATTGGCCGATGGTACAATGTCTGTTTTACCCTTTAAGTGCTTCTACTTTCGGTTGTGCAGGGGTTGGTACAAACACCCGGTTGAAACATCAGGATTGGCTTTTTACACCTTAATGCTTTTCAGCGAATCCAAAAGACCAAACACCTTTAAAAGCCAGATGATAACAGCGATAACCACTACGCCGTTGAGGATGTATTTGATCTTGCGATCCATTGGGATATAGGTGTTTATCAACCAGAGAATAACACCCACGACGATCAATACAAGTAAGACGGTAAGCAGCGGCATAATAGTGAATTTGATTTTTGTAAAGCTTAATTCTCAAAGCTGGGTCAATTTGTCATATCAAACATTACATAATTCTGCAAATAAGTTACATTATTCACACATTTGAAGGCCTTGCGGATTTTAAAAGCTACCTTTCATCGTAGAAAGCTTTATAGCTGCAAACAAATCCCGACTTCCTGAATCTGTTTCGTTATTGATCCTTAGCACTAAACTGGCCTGTTGCTTTCGTTATTTCCATTAGTAGAAAAAATGTTCTTACGTACTATTTGCCGAAGGATTAAACCTTACAGTTGAAGGCTGCTTCAACCCGTTCTAAAAATTAAAAAGAAATGCCGTACACTATTTACGAAACATTCTATAAACAACACCGGGACAAGGTCACTCATTAAAATTATGTCTATCTTTAATTCGTTATAATTTCCCCCCGGGGGATCTGTACCTTCTCGTAAGGATTTATACCTACTAACAAAAAATCGTTGAAGTTATACATTAAAAATATGGTTTGCATCCGTTGCAAGATGGTAGTGAAAGATGAGCTCACCAACCTGGGTTTGCATTATAATACGGTGGACTTGGGCGAAGCCGATATCCTCGAAAACATTTCAGCCTACCAGCATGACCAGATTAAGGTGGCCCTGTTGAAATCGGGTCTTGAATTGATGGACGATAAAAAGAGTGTGTTGATCCAAAAGATCAAAAATGTTATCATAGAATTAGTGCATTATTCGGAAGAACCGCTCAACGTAAAATTTTCTGAGTACTTAAGCCAGAAACTTCACCACGATTATACCTATCTCGCCAATCTTTTTTCAGAGGTACAGGGCACCACCATCGAAAAATTTTTCATCGCACATAAAATAGAACGGGTAAAAGAACTACTCGTATACAATGAATTCAATCTCACCGAGATCGCTTACCAGATGCATTACAGCAGCGTAGCGCATCTTTCCGCACAATTCAAGAAAGTAACAGGACTGACGCCTTCTTATTTTAAGCAGCTTAAGGAGAAAAGGCGCAACATGCTGGAAAATATGTGAATCCTGTAACATCGTTACATAATTGTATAACAATACCCGCCGGCCCCATCGTTACCTTTGCTTTAATATCTTCATAGGATATTGGATTTTAAAAAAACCGGGGCTGGATCTCTATCCGGGCCCTTTTTTGTTAGAGGTGAGTGATCCTTTTGAAAAGTGATCAGATCCGTACCAGTGAGTTTCCATAAATAATTGATTTTTTAATGCTCGTTAAACTTGTACTACATGAATCCGAAAAAAATCCTATTCATAACAACTTCGCATGAAAAAATGGGCGACACCCACTACAGAACCGGTGTATGGCTCGAAGAGCTGGCAGCGCCCTATTATATTTTTACAGAAGCTGGCTTTGAGCTCACCATCGCTTCGCCTGCCGGAGGACCTGTTCCACTTGATCCAAAAAGTGAATCAATCATTATGGCGACCCAAACCACCAAACGTTTTTTGAAAGACGAATTAGCCATGAATTTCCTGTCTCATTCCCTTCTGTTGCAAGAAGTAAACGCCGAAGAATTTGATGCGGTATTTCTGCCGGGGGGGCATGGGCCGATGTGGGATATCGCTGACAACGAAGATGTAAAGCAATTACTGGAAGCGTTCAACAGCGAAAAAAAACCCCTGGTGGCAGTATGCCACGGTGTGGTTGGCTTACTGACCTTACAAACTGAAAACGGGGAGCTATTAATAAAAGACAAACACATCACGGGTTTCAGCAACAGTGAAGAAGATTCGGCCGGTATGACCAAAATAGTACCTTTTTTATTAGAGACCAGGTTGATTTCACTTGGCGCTTTATATAGCAAAGGACCTAACTATGTAAGTCATGTGGTAATTGATGGCAATATCATCACCGGCCAAAACCCCGCCTCATCAGAGGGCGTGGCCAAAAAAACAATAGCCTTTTTACAGGAAGCGAAACAAAAGCCTTTGCTTCAAGCCGAACATGAGACAATGTGAATCCCACCGTTTAATGAATCACCCCCTGGGTAAGAGTTGCGAAAGCACCGATCATCCCCTTTGTTATAAGATGGCCTGCTTGACAATCGTTCCAGGTTTCCTGTTTCCATTTAACCCTGTGCGCAAAAAAAGTGTGTATTATGTAACATTATTACAGAATTACGTAACACAACTACCCGACCGTGGGCTTAACTTTATTTTGAACTTTTTTGTTAGTTTATTAGTTTAATCCCAGGGGCTGGATCTTCATCCTGGCCCTTTTTTCATTTTGTGCGGATACTTCGGGAAGAACTGGTCTAAACTAAATTCAACCCGGGCTCAAAAAATTAACCCAAACTACCGGTGACAAAAAAAATGCCGGGAACGGATTTTAAAATCGGGATCCGTCATTATTTTGTCAATACATCATTATGATTTCTGCGATCAACCGCTGATTCATTCGAATACCGATTTTTTATGACAGTTAGTTTTGGTTAAAGTCCTTATTTCTACAGGGACCTTTTTGATGGCAGCAAAAAAGGAAATAGCTAAGGATGCTGACTGTAGCCAAACCGGGTGAAAGCTGATTTCATCAGCTAAAAGTTACATCTTTCACGATGTGTGAATGATGTAACATTTTTACAGGGTTCTGTAACAATTACCCGCAAAAGGAGTTGCACCTTTGTTATGCTGATTGGTTTTCTCAATTTATTTACTAACAAGTTTCTGAAGGCATTCGTAAAATTGGAGTAGATGTTCCAAAGTAAAGGAATAAGCTGCAAGTGTTATCCTGCAAATTGAAACTCAAAAATAGCTACCCGAATTAAAAGATTGAGGTATGCGTCAGGAGCAGAGATTCAATATTACGTAGCAATAAGATCAGAAAATCAACTAAAGTTCAACATCATGAAGACGAAAGAAAAGGCAGGTAAAAATGAGAAACGGGACACCAAAGAAAAATCAGGAACCCTTGAACTGGAAAAATCAAAAGCACATATCATCGTCGAAATTATTGAGTATATGGCAAACTCCGTAGTGATCAAAACGATCATAAAAAAATCTACAGGAAATATAAGTGTTATGTCTTTTGACAGCGGTGAAGGGTTGACGGAGAAAACATCTCCCTTTGACACTTTTGCCCAGATCATTGAAGGCAGGGCGGAGATCGTCATAGACAAAATACCTCACCTGCTCGAGTCAGGCCAGGGAATTATCATACCCGCCCATGCGGCCAATTTTATAACACCCAATGGCCGGTTTAAGATGATCTTAACGATCATTAAAAGCGGGTATGAGTAAGGTGCCTGTTCAAAGAATATAAACAATCCGTACCCTTCACTTAATATTCACGCAACGGAGAAATATGGCGCTCAAATTAGTCTCTTACCCAAATGGGCAAACAAAAACGGAAAGCAATTATGGTTACCGGGGAAAACCTATCACTGACATCATCACCAATGGTTTTTTTTCCGTGGATCGCAAATGGACGGTAACCTATTGGAACAAAGCGGCTGAAAGATTATTAGGGGTTAAAGCAAAGGAAATAGTTGGAACGAATCTATGGGAGAAATTTGTGGGTGTTCTTCCAATAGATTTTTACACGGTTTACCACAAAGCCTTTTTGCAGGATATTCCCGTTCACTTTAAAGAATATTGGGGAGAAATGGGCGCCTGGTTTGACGTCATTACTTATTACTGCGATACGACCCTGTTCGTTTCTTTTAAAAGCAGCAATCAGCCGGCACATCCTGATTATTCAACCCTTCCGGGACATCCGGCAGAGCAATTAAAGATACTGAATGAACTATACCGGCATGTAACAGAAGTTACCAACGACTGTCTTTGGGAATGGGACCTGCAGAC
>JANOCH010000108.1:0-2060 GCA_031412015.1 Chitinophagaceae bacterium | reverse complement strand
CCGAATTTTTCCAGCAATTTACCGGATGAGTAAAAATAATAGTTAAAATTTTTACTGATAATCATGAAATTATAAAGGTACTATTTAAAATACCTTCTCCTTTTTTTGGAAAAACACTCCCCTCACACCTATCTTCGCAGCCCCAAAAAAAGCTACTGCTTTAACTGGGTACAGTTCGGGGGATGGCCCGGCTGTAATATTTAAAACCTTCTGCTGACCTCGTCAGCAGTTCAAAGAAAAAAGAATGAGCAAATTACATTTCACAACCAAGCATGCGAATGCGGCTACCGTACAACGTAACTGGTATGTTGTAGACGGTACTAATCAAACCGTAGGACGTATGTGTGCCAGAATTGCCGCTATACTGCGCGGTAAAAACAAAGCATCGTACACTCCTCACGTTGACACGGGTGATTATATCATCGTGATCAATTGCGAAAAAGTAGTATTGACCGGAAACAAACTGGACCAGAAAGTATATGACACTTTCAGTGGATACCCGGGCGGTCGTAAAGAAGAAGTAGCTAGAAACCTTATCAATCGCAGGCCAGAAGTGGTGATCGAAAGAGCTGTTAAAGGTATGCTTCCCAAAAATCGTTTGGGTCGCCAGATGTACAAAAAACTATTTGTATATGTTGGTGCGAATCATCCTCATGGAGCGCAACAACCCAAAGAATTAAAATTCTAAGGCCCCTCTAACTCCCCGAAGGGGAGGACAGGTGTCCGATAAATGAAATTTTTTTAAAGTAACAGACTCTTCGGAAGTCTCCCCTTCGGGGAGATTTTGAGGGGCTTCAAAAAAACAAATAAATGGAAAAACAAACAACAGGTGTTGGACGTCGTAAAGAAGCTGTGACAAGGGTATTCGTTTCCAAAGGCGATGGCAAGATCACGGTCAACGACAAAGACTACAAAAAATATTTTTCATTGGTTTACCTGCAAAACCAGGTAGAGCGTCCTTTGAAAGCGGTGGATGCTGTTGGTAAATTTGATATCATGATCAATGCTACCGGTGGTGGAATGAAGGGACAGGCTGAAGCGGCGATGCTCGGTATCTCCCGTGTACTGGTTGAATTAAATCCTGAATTTCGCCCGTCGTTGAAAGCGGCTGGTTTGCTGAAACGTGACCCACGGTCTGTTGAGCGTAAGAAATTTGGTCACAAGAAAGCAAGAAAGAGCTTCCAGTTCTCTAAACGTTAATCGCGGCGAAAGCAAACAATTTTTAAAAACGATCATTCATCAAATACAATGGAAAATAACACTTCATTACAACAGCAACTTTTGGACGCCGGTGTACATTTTGGTCACCTGAAAAAGAAGTGGAACCCCAAGATGTTGCCTTACATCTTTGCTGAAAAGAAAGGCATTCACATCATTGATCTGAATAAAACCGTAGAGTGCCTGCAGGAAACTGCGGCTGCTATGAAGCAGATTGCACGTAGCGGAAAGAAGATCCTTTTTGTAGGAACAAAAAAACAAGCTAAAGATATCGTTAGCGAATCTGCGAAAAGGGTAAATATGCCATTTGTTACCGAGCGTTGGTTGGGTGGTATGTTAACCAACTTCAACACGGTTCGTAAAAGCGTAAAGAAAATGCAGAGCATTGAAAAAATGCTGGGCGACGGTTCTTTTGACAATATCACTAAAAAAGAGCGTTTGACGCTGAGCCGTGACCGCGATAAAATGGATAAAGTATTAGGTGGTATCGCCCAGTTGGGTCGTGTGCCGGCTGCTTTATTCATCGTTGATATCGGTCATGAGCATATCGCACTGGCTGAAGCAAAGCGTTTGGGCATCATCACATTTGGTTTAGTAGATACCAACTGTGATCCTAATAAAGTTGATTTTGCCATTCCGGCAAATGATGACGCGACAAAGTCTATCGCTATCCTGACTAATTATTTGATAGCTGCAATAGCGGAAGGATTGGCTGAGCGCCAGGCGGCTAAAGATGATGATACGGAAGAAACAGTAGATGATGATAAAGAAAAAAGTGCAGCCCGTTTAGAGGCAGAAGCACAATCTGAAGCTGCAAGAGGTCGTGGTGGTCGCGGTCGTGG
>JANOCH010000107.1:0-8377 GCA_031412015.1 Chitinophagaceae bacterium | reverse complement strand
GTCCGGTGGCTTGTTTCTTGTTAAGCAACGGCCAGCAGCAGCATCCGGGTTTGTTTCAATTGATTTCACCTGGTCACTGAATAGTTATAACATAAAGTTCCGTTCGATAATTGTTTCGAAGCAAGCAGCCCAAGTTTAATTGTATTTTTTCTGTTTCTCAGGAATGGAATGCCCTGTCCAAAGATCACCGGGTGCACAATTATCCAAAAGCTATCAACCAGGTTTAAGTCAAAAAGAGAGTGGACGGCTGTAGGGCTGCCAAAGATTAGAATATTTTTTCCGGGTTGCAGCTTCAGATCATTAATTTTTTTATCAATATTGTTTGAAAAAAAATGGGTGTTTCCGGAGTTGTTATCACCCAGCGATTTTGATAAGACAAACTTTGGCACCGTATTGTACCAATTTGAATATTTTATTTCATTTTGAGTAGCACCAGGTTTATTGGCAACGTAAGGCCAATTGTTATCCAGCAATTGATAGGAAACCCGTCCAAATAGGGCAGCGTCTGAATCTTCGGTAAGGCTGCAAACAAATTCCAAATTCTCTTCACCTCCAATAAAATTGTCGAATTCTCCATTTGGACCTGCGACAAATCCATCTAAAGAAGTTTGTACAATTAAAGTCAATTCACGCATTTAAATAAATCTTTTCAATGTGATGGTTTCAACTGAATTCCTATTGTCTTCGCTCTACTATTCAAAAATATTTTCTGTTCAACTGTGTTTGTTATCTCAGTGTAATCTTACTTCCGTATGGCGAACTTAGGAGTAGATCATCGGATGTAAGAGGTGTGAAGCGACAATTTAAGGGGTCTATCGCGGCAAAGGGGCATGAGCTAAAGTCAAACTTTTTCATACTGTCGCCGTCACCGGGCAGACACATGTATTTACTCCCGGTTTCGGTGCTTGAATCCAGGCCTAATTGTACAATCGCTATAACTGATTTGACAAAAAAAATATCAGTTAAAAAGGCCCTTTACCTTATCGGCGATACCACCTCCTCCGGAGAACATTGATTTCAAATCTTGCAAGTCCAGGTCGCCGTCACCGTCTTTGTCAAACTTCCCACCGGTAAATTTATTCATGGCTTTTTCCATATTAAAGCCGCTCGTTTTTCCGCCGGTTAGCTTGTTGAAAATATCCTGGATATTGAAACCTTTTTCGTTGGGGTCGGCGGTTTTTGCTGCCAGTTCGTTCATCGTTTGCGGTACTACTTTTGCCGCTAGCTCTCTTGACTGCAATTCATCCATTCCGTGTTTGACCTGCAGGTCATGCGCATAATTCGAGGTCGCTTCGTTGACGATGGGATCCTGGCCGGTGCCTCCTTTTTTAAAATAGCCTAACACATCGGCGATCCTTCCTGAGCCCAATGCGTTTTTTAGGGTATCCACTATGGAGTTGCCTGCCTGTTCAGTTACTACTTCATTTTTTTCGTTGGGGATAGCCGGGTTGTCATTTACTGCAGTACCGGTGTATTTGCGGACAAGGTCCATCAGGTTGTCTAACATAGTTGACGTGATTTAATGTGAATGAATATGACGGGAATTGATCAGCTGGTTTTATACCCATGACTAATCCCATTATAAGATAAGCAAACTCCATGCTACTCAGCGTTTATTTTTTAAACATTGATATTTTATACCGCCAGTGTGCCGACCTCGTGTACCACTTGAAATCCTGGATTTCTTTCATCATAGAAATCCAGCGGGACAAGAAATCAATGCTGGGACTTTCACGGACTTAATGCTAACCTGTAGCGCTACAATTGAACTTAACACCTTGCCAAACCGATACATTTTGATCAGTTATCGTTACATTATATTAACTTTCTAACACTTATAAACTAGCGACAGTTTTTAAAACCAAACTAACTATTCCATGGGAAAACTTTTTCTTACCATATTACTTTTTCTTTTATTCACCGGTTGCAAACAAGCATCGACACCCGGCTGGATCGATGAACAAGGTTTGCTGAACCGGTCTCCCAATGAATGGCTCTCGCTTGGCGGTAACCATCTCATGCAACACTATTCACCCCTCAATGAAATCAATATCAATAATGTTAACGAGCTAGGTTATGCATGGGAGTATGATGCCAGAAGTCCTATCGGCCGGGTGCACAGGGGACTGGAAGCTACACCTATCGTGGTAGACGGAGTCATGTACACTTCGGGTGCCTGGGGATTTGTATATGCACTGGATGCAAAAACCGGAAAGGAGATCTGGAAATATGATCCTAATGTGGATGCATCGTATGGACGCAGGGCCTGTTGTGATGTGGTCAACCGCGGAGTTGCCGTATGGGAAGGAAAGGTATATGTAGGAACCCTGGATGGTTATATGGTTTGCCTCAATGCGGCCGATGGAAAAGAAGTCTGGCGAAAGGATTCTTTTACGGACCGGACAAAAGCTTATACCATTACCAGTCCGCCGCAGGTGGCGGGTCCTGTTGTCATGATCGGCAATTCTGGAGGCGAGTATGGTGTAAGAGGTTATATCACGGCGTATGATCTGAAATCCGGCGAACAAAAATGGCGTTTTTTCATGGTACCAGGCGATCCAAAGAATGGCTTTGAACATGAGGAGATGAAGATGGCGTCAGCAACCTGGGATCCCAATTCTTCCTGGGAAACAGGAGGCGGAGGAACCTCCTGGGGTGAATCGGCCTATGATCCTGAACTAAAGTTATTGTATGTGGGGACTGGCAACTCCACACCTTATCCAATTTGGTATCGTAGTCCCTCCGGTGGTGATAATTTATTCCTCTCCTCGATACTCGCTATCAATCCCGAAAATGGAAAACTGGTTTGGCACTACCAGACCACCCCCGGCGAAATATGGGACTATACCGCTACCATGAACATCGTGTTGGCGGATATTACTATCAATGGAAAGGCACGTAAGGTTTTAATGCAGGCGCCGAAAAACGGTTTCTTTTATGTGTTGGACCGGGCTACCGGTGAACTGCTGTCGGCCGAGAAGTACACCCGGGTAAACTGGGCCAGTCATGTGGATCTGAAAACAGGTAAACCGGTGTTGACCGAACAGGGTGGTTGGTACAAGGATCGACCCAAATTAGTAATACCCTATTTGGGTGGAGGGCACAACTGGCAACCCATGTCGTTTAACCCAACTACAGGGTTGATGTATATTCCCGAACATGCCGTGCCACAAGTATACAAGAGTTATGACAAATACAGTTGGAAGCCGGATGAAGACAATACGGCGCTTGACTACAACGCTATGAATAATTTCAGTTTAGTGATCGACCAGGTGAAGCAATCGCAGGATACATTAACATCTGAAAGTTTATTGGCCTGGGATCCCATAACACAAAAAGCGGTTTGGAAAGTGACCGATGGGGCGCCGGACGGTGGTGCCTTGTCAACGCCTGAACTGGTTTTCCAGGGCACAAGAACCGGCTATCTCAAAGTGTATGATGCCCGTAGCGGAAAAAAATTAAAGGAGATATTTACAGGCACCGGAATCATGGCGGCGCCTTGTACCTACAGCATTGATGGCGTACAGTATATTGCCGTGATGGCTGGTTATGGTGGAGCACCTACTTGTTGTTATCCGGCCGACGCTGTCTTTCATGAATACGAGAATGTGGGCCGGCTGATCGTTTTTAAGATCGGTGGAGGGGTGACACCTTTGCCGCCCAAACGTAGTCATGAACAAAGACCTGTGTTGCCCGATATAAAAATAAAAGAAGAACTGGTTGCAAAAGGATCCGCCCTGTATTATCAATATTGTGAAACCTGCCATGGTATAGGTGCGGATGGCCGACATTCATTGCATCCCGATCTGTCCATGTTACCGGTCACGAAGCACCAGCTATTCCGCGACATTGTATTAGGAGGTGTGCTGGCCAAAAATGGAATGGCCAGCTTCAGCAATTCCCTGACTGAAGCTGATGTAGAAGCGATACAACATTACGTACTGAAGAAGCAATCGGAGTTGTACAATCAATAGAAAGATTAAGCGATGGATCTGGAAGATGGTAGGCGGCAAGAAAAACAGGTGGGATGTTTCTACCGCCAATTCGATGTGACAAAGGCATCGATAATCTCTATTTTCTTAATTCCAGGACACCTGTTTCGGAATAAGTATACAAAATATCCCCCGGTGCCGGTGCGGTATAATAAACAGCAGAAAGAGTCATGTTAAGTGTTATGGCATCTCCACAGGGATTTACTGTTCCTGTTCCTTGCTCAACCCATATAAAAGGGTATGAAAACATAGCGTCTCCGACAAGTTTTCTCGGAATGGTCACGTCAAAACTTACCGGGTCAACCTGGCAAGACATTGCGTATCGGGTATATAAACTTTCATTGTAAGGGTAAGCAAAAATCGAAATTTCATTTTCCCCGGCACCCGGACCTACCATAACCAGATCTCCCGCTTGAAGATCACCCCAATCACCAGCTCCAAAGGAGTCTTGCACAACCGTATACCATCCGGCAAATGAAGCTTTTTCAAAGATACAGGTAGTAACATACACAATCGAAAACCTGGAACCGGGCAGTGCGCTGGTATCTGCACCATAGGGATTTCCGGTAACAGGAAAAGCTTCAAATTTTTGCCCGTTGATGGTCGTTACATCCGCACCAATTTCAAATTTATCTCCCAGCTTGATGGTTGAATCGAATAATGTGGTAAGCTGTGTTCCTGTTACTTCGATGTTGGCGGGAAAACTGGTGACATTCGACTTGATTGTTTTGACATTTGACCTGTTATTATTTCTTATGACCACTATATCAATTTTTTGAGCCGTAACGGCTGTTCCGTAGTACATGTTAATAACAAATTTTCCAAGAAAAGTCGCCGGATCCCTGCCAGAAATAAAATCATCACCGGTTGTATCTTTTGCAATGAGCGGCAAAGGAAACCTGGTATCCGGTGGAAGTGTCACATCGTCTTTGCGGCAGGCACCGAGGACCGAGGCCACTACGACGAGGAAGACACTATAACTAACTATTGTTTTCATAGCTTTTTCCGCCAGGTTTTGAATAGTAAAGATGAAAATTTGAGAACTATCATCAAATGATACTTCTCAGCGTTTGGAATGATAGCGATCACCTGTTCATTGTCCGTTTCATCTATTCGGTTCTGGCTGGCAACGTTGTTGCGGCCTGTTCAATAAACTCTGCGGAGAGAATTTACCTGCCCCGGATGATGATCTAAATGAAGTATTGACTACACCAGCACATAGTTGATAGTGCGTTTCCTATCGTGGAAGATTTTTGGGTATTCGGCCAATAAAATCACGGAAATGGAGTGGGTGAAATTATAACGGTGGCTTTGCTATGTTAATGAGTTCTATTGCTGGTTTTTCCTAACCATCCTGCGTAAGATAAAAATCAATACACCGGATGCGAGAGAAAGAATGACGATGGCAACAATGTGCCCATCAAAAAAGTTCATAAAGCTTCCGCTAAGTTTCGTTCCGTCAATGCCTTCACCCATCGCCGATACATCGGAATTGGGCCGGAGTGTATGTTTAGTACCGAACACGGCCCATTTGTTATGAAGCAGCACTGTGCTGGTTGTCTCCGGATCAGGACGGTAATTTTCTATCTTCCATTCACCCAGGACATGAACGACGTAAACAAGTAACATGCTAAGAAGAACACCCATTGCTATAGAACGTACAAGGCTTCGGGCTGTAGATTCTGTTTTGACTTTCATGCATTAAATATAAAGTGGTAGAAGAGTTTAATAAGCCGTTTACTTTTTACTGCATCTTTTGGTATTAAAGATTATGTTTTTACACAGTACCTATCAGCGGCTTGTTGTTTTCAATCTATATTTTTCCGGTTTTGTTTTTGTCCTTTCAATTATTTTCCGGGCTTCGAGATCAAGCTTGACGGTTTCTCCGTACCACTGGACTCCTCCTTCGAAACTGTCTTTGACCTTGCTGTAAAGTTTTTCCATAAGTTCTGTATGGGTCAACTCTTTCCGGCCAAGTATCTTCAGTATATTATCTTTAATGACATTGTATTTGTCCAGCGAGATTCGCTTATTTGTCTTTCCCGGTTGGGGATGTAGTGTTTGGATTTGTTCACCTTTCATTTGAGTCAGTACTGGCAGTTTACTTATTATGATAGAACATTTTTCTTCTGGCCCTTGTCAATATTGCCTGTCTTCGAACAAGGTAATTATTTTTTTCTCATCAAAGGTGATTACCGATAACAGGTGCGTGCCTGCCTGCAACACTGGTTTTTGCGATCTTCTCCAATTCGTAATTAATTCACCGGGTTTCGTTGCGTGCGTCAACGGTGAAGCCAGCTCAATTATCGGGAACAGACAAAAGTAACAGGCAGAAATTGAAGATTGTTTGCCAGGATGTCTTTGTATCGATCGCATTGTTATAATTTATACCATCCATTTACACTCGCTTTAAATAATTGAGTGAAAATACTTAGGGTTGGTGGATGAATATCTTCTGGTCGTACGTTTAACAACTACATCAAATTGGTAGGATCGTCTATTGCAACCCGCCAGGGCAGTTTGTTTCTTTACTTCAGCAAAGTAAAATGAATCCATTATCCCTGAATTCCAAAGCTAAATCCACTTAAAAAAATATAAGATGATCTATATACCAAAAACGATCGCCACCTGGGAAACAGAAAAATTCATTCTGGCCGCATTACCACTTGCCGAATCTTATGCGGGAAATGCGTTCATATTGGAATTTAAATATGATCAATCAAAAACGATGCGATCCGTCAAATCCGACAAAGTACATACTGCAAGATTCGTAAAGCAGATATACGTGGATAGGAAATACTTAAAGCCAATGTGGAAGTGGGTTTGCCAGGGAATTGCAGCCTGAATATAATGGATGGAACTTCCTTCACGTTTTTTTTTGACAGGCGCGCCAGTCAGCCCGAACACCGTTCAAAGTATTTTTTATTTTCACCTCAGGCAAGATGAAGAATGGGTTCACACTATCTTCTCAGTCTCCACCACCATTCGTTCCAACATTAATTTAAATATTACTTGCTGCTGTGTCTCATCCACCTCTAACAGTGAAGCAATTTTTTTCAGCAGGTCCTCTTCTCCCGGCTCAAACTTTTCATCACTGATCACGAGCTCCACGCACCAGGAATATAAGGCCAGTGTGTTGACGGGGCTGATCAGTTTGAACAGGTATTCCAGGTAAAGCCATTCGTCGATGATATTTTTTTGATAGGCCCGGTAGGCATTCATTTCATCTTTAAAATTCAACTCCTTTTGCATCCCCAGGCTGACGAAGCGGTCGGCCATTGAATCGGTTTCCGCGGGCGAAAGGTCGCCGTCTTTTAAACTGCAATGAAAATACAAATGACACAAAGCCTGGTCGGGTGTGCTTACCGTTTGATTATACATACAAAATTTTCTATGATCGTTGCAACGATAATGCCATGATCGCCCGGTCTGTTATCGGTGACCGATGGAAGTTTAATGGCTGTTATAGGGGAAAAATTTCCTTGCTCACCAACTTTTATGAGGAACATAAGTTTTAACAATAAACTGACCTCCGGGTCAAAAAACCCGCAAGTACTTCAGTTTTTTGTAAATATTTTCTACTTTGTCCAATCATGAAAAGCATATCTATGAAAAGATCAATCCTTACGGCGACATATTTTTTTGTATTCTTTGTTTTTAAAGCCGATGCCCAGCAATTCGATGTTACCTGGGGCGAAACCTCGAAAGCGGGAAGTTTTGGACTCGCTGTCCAGGTGTACAGTGGTCATTATCTCATGATCAAGTACGAAAAAGTTATTCGGGCGAGCCACCCCATCCTGGTTTTGGTTGACGGTGAAATGCGTCCGGTAAAAGAAACTACCCTTGAATTGACGGAAACCAGCAGCAGCATCCCGATCCTTAGGAAATTTGGCGGAGTAGTCTTTCTGACTTACGAGGTCTCCGATAGGAAAGAGACCAGTGTTTATGCCGTCAGGATCAACCAGCAGACATTAATGCAGGAAGGCAAGATTGTACTCGGTACTTTTCATTCAGATGCTTTCGGGCGTCAACCGGATTTCAAATTCAAGCTTTCCCCGGATTCCAGCAAGGTGTTGATGTTTGTGGAAGGGCTCGGGCTAAAAAAAGAAAACAAACAGGTTTATATCAGTGTGTTTGACAGCAATCTTAAAAAAATATGGAGTCGTTATGCTGAACTGCCAATGGGCGGACGCCTGGTCTCAATAGATGGCCAGGATTTGACCAACGCCGGAAAGGTGTTTATAGCTGTTAAGCATTATGAAAAAGAAATACATGTTGGCTTGATGAAGGATGAAGATTACAAGGGTGATTATAAAACACCGCCCTATGAGTATAAATTATTCCTGCACGCAAAAGAAGGCGCTGTCAAACAATTCAGCTTTGAC